>NZ_QOCY01000022.1:0-60035 GCF_024701915.1 Lactobacillus leichmannii
GATAAGCTTCGAGAGTACTACGGATCCAAATGGAATCAAATCTTTAAGTCTATCACAACCGACAATGGATCTGAGTTCGCAGATCTATCCGATCTTGAGCAAGTTTCCAAGACTCTTGTGTAATACGCTCACCCTTATACATCCTGTGATAAAGGCAGCGTAGAACGGCACAACGGGCTTATCAGACGCTATATTCCCAAGGGAGACCATATGGATAAGTATAGTGTGGAAGATATTGCTAAGATCGAAGTATGGTGCAACTCTCTTCCTCGGAAGATCTTAAACTACAAGACTCCAGAAGAGTACTTTGACACCGAACTTGACCGCATTTACCGGCGTAGATAGTCAAAATCTGCCAGATGTTATGGTAAGTGTTCAATTTATTCTTGCAATTGGCGGTTTTTTTAATTCTTTAAAATTATAATAACTTTTCCCCTTTCCCTGGAAAAGGACTTATAATGTTCATATGTATTCTAGGAGGGAAAAGCAGACTTGTTCAAAAAAGGTAAGAAATTAATCGTTGCCCTGCTTGTCTTAGTGGCCGCTTTGGCGCTTTGGCCAGAAGAAACCGCCCCTGATCTGGTAACGGCGGCCGATATGCATGTTTTTGTCGAGAAGCTTTTTAAGAAGAAGCATGTGACCGGCAGCGTGGCTATAGTGCAAAACGGGCATGTCCAGGTCGTTAACTACGGCTTGGCTAATGCTAAGCAGAAGGTCAAGAACGGTGCCAGCCAGGTCGTCTACCCGGCCGCTTCCATGCAAAAGGAAGTAACCGGGGCCATGATCATGCAGCTGATGGAAGAAAAGAAGGGGAGTTCAAGTGCTTTTAGCCAAAACACGAAGATCTCTCGCTGGTACCCGGCCTTGCGGAATGCCAAGAAAATCAGCGTGGGCAACTTGCTTTCCCACACTTCAGGCTTGCAGATTCCGGAAGTCGAAGCCGACCGCCATATCAATTACAGTGAAGACCAGGCAGTAAACTGGATTGTGAACCGGGCCAACCAATTGCCGCAGGACAAGGTGGGGAGCTACCACTACAGCGACGTCAATTATGTTTTGCTGGCAGGCATCATCAAGAAGGTGAGCCATAAGTCATACGCCTGGAACTTTAAGAAGCGGGTGGTCCAGCGGCTGGGCCTCAAGTCAACTTATGTAAGCAGCCAGCTGCCTAAGAATAAGATGCTGGCTGTATCTTACGCCTATAAGCATGGCAAGAACTACCAGCAGGCGGCAACTTTGGAAAAGACACGGTTGTCTCAGCTGGTTGGGGCCGGGAACATGCTGACGACAGCCAGCGACTACTATCTTATCCAAGAAGCTTTGGGGACTGGGCAGTTCCTGTCGCCGAGCGCCTTTCACAAGCTGACCCACCTCAAGAGCAAGATCAACCAATATAGCGGCGGGGTTTACCTCAAGAAGGGGGAAAAGGTCAAGCTGGCCTACGGGGCAATTGGCAGCACCCACTATGCTGCTTACTTCCAGCTGACAGCTGACAACAAGAACGGGATTATCCTGCTTCTCAACCAGCGCAGCTTTGGTGAAGACAAGGTCAAGGATGTTGGCTACCAGATCTTGAAAGAGATCAGGTTTGCTACTTTCTCTAAGACTTAAGCAAAGTAACAAAGAAACAAAGTAAGAAATAGACAATAAATTGCAAGATAAAAAGGCAGATCTCCGGATCTGCCTTTTTTGTCGTTAATTGCTGGTTAATTCTGAAATGTTACAGAGCTTTTTAAAAGCTTAAAGGGAATAATCGTCCTGCAGGGTCTGGACCCGGACCAGGGCGTCTTTGATCCGCTCTTTTGGCAATTCACCGCTCTCTGCGGCTGCTTCCAAAATTGGCAAGTTTTCCAATTTGCCGCCTAAAAGGAGGTCGGCTCCGGCCTTTAGGGCCAAAAGTTCCGGGCAGCTGCTCTCTCGCGCCGCCGCCATAGCTAAGTCGTCGGTGATGGCCACGCCGAAATAATGAAGGTCCTCCTTGAGCAGGCGGTAGATTTCCGGGGAGAGGGAAGCAGGGCCAGGGCTATAGCAGGCAACTTCCAAGTGAGCTACCATGATAGTCGGCACGCCCGCCGCGATCGCAGCTTTAAAAGGTAAAAGATGCAGCTGGGCTTCCTTAAGGCTTCTAAGGTCTTTAGCCGGAGCCTGGTGGGTGTTGCCGGCATCCCCGTAGCCAGGAAAATGCTTGGCGCAGGAGGCGACTCCCAGCTGCCGGTAGAGCTTGATAAAGGCCGCGATTGCCGGCCCGGTTTCCTCAGCTCCTGCTTGCAGGGTCCGGCTGTAGATGAAGCTGGCCGGATCAAGCGAAAGATCAGCCACCGGAGCAAGGTTCAAGTTGATGCCTAAATCTTTTAATTCCAGGGCCGTCTTTTGGTTTTCTGCTAAGAAAAAGTCAGCCCCCTTTTTCAAAAGTTCAGCCTGGCTGGGGTAAGACCGGTTTGGGTAAAGGGTGGACAAGCGGCTGACTAAGCCGCCTTCCTGGTCAATGGCGAGCAGCAAACCTGGTCGGGCCTGCCGGTAAATTGCCAGCCGCTCTTTAACAGCCTTTTCGCTTAGGCCCGCCAGGTCTTTGGCAAAGAGGAGGAGGCCGGCTGGCTGGTACTGCTCCAAAAGGCGGAGGTTTTCAGTAAAATCGCCAGTGCTGTCGATTAGGAAAAGGCTGGCCAGTTTTTGACTAAGTGAAGACATGATGTACCTGCTTTCTAAAGTTAAAACAAAATGGATATTTTGTGGGTTTTACAATCTGTTGATAAATAATATTATTGGCCTTTTCCGGGCGGCAGGCAAGGAAAAGGAGGCAAGAAAGCATAGATTTGGCAGTTTTCTTGATATTTTATCGCTTTCTCGAAAAAGACTGAACAACTTAATTGAAAACGGTATAATAAACTAAGATAGAAATTTAATGGAAAAAATTGGGAAGGACCTCTATGAAAAAGAGACAGATCAAGCATTTTAAGAGCAAAAAAATCGTAGCGGCCAACTTGGCCCTGTTAGCCACGGCAACTGGCTTGGCCTATGCCAACCCAGCCAAGGCTGACGTAACCGACAGCCAGGCTAGTGACCAGCAGACTGCCAATACCCAAGCAGCACAAGCAGAGCAAACGCAAGCCGTTCAAAGCACTGATACCCAGGCAAAGCAAACCGCAGCGGATACAACTAAGACCGCGGATACGGCAACTGACAGCAAGACTAGCGCAGATACTGCAGCTACTGAAAATATCGCAAAGACTGCAACTGCCACGGCAGATACTGCTAAAACTACTGCGGCAACTACTACCACCACTAAGACTGTAGCTGCCAACACCGTGCAAACCAAGACCAGCGCGGTAACGGCGACTAAGGCGGCAACTACTACCACGACGACCACTACTGCCACTAAGAGCGCCTTTAAGACGACCAGCGGCAAGACTTACTACTATGATGCAAACGGCCAAGTAGTCAAGAACCAGGTCTTCACGGTCAAGGGCAAGCAGTACTACGCTGACGCCAATGGCCGGATTGCCAAGAGCACGACAAAGAAGGTCAACGGGATTACCGCTACTTTTGACAATACCGGTGCTATCAGCAACAACCTGGACTTCGGCCAATTGCTCCGCGACCAAATCGAATTCTCAGCCGCAAGCAAGCTGAAGAAGGCAGTCAAGTATGACTGGACTGAAACTAAGAACAAGTACCAAGAATCAGCTACCCACGAAATGGCCCAGCTCCTGGCCCAAGGTGACGTTAAGAACGACAATGACCTGATCGCGACCTTGATGGAAAACAACTCCTCCATGTCCGGCAAGGTTCTGGCCAGTCTGACCTTGAACGTCGGTCAAAGCGGGGCTAGCGCCAGCCAAGTAGCTGCCGCCCTGGTTTCCAAACTGGGCAATACTGATGCTACTGGCAGCGTGATCGGGGCCGGCTACTACAACGGTGTCGCATCTGCCTTGATCTACAAGGTTGAAGAAGTGAAAAAAGCAGCTCAAGCTGTCTCCAAGATCGACCCAAGCGTCAGCGCCGTTTACAGCGACGCCGGCAAGGTGACCAACCCGGTAACTAGCAAGATGAGCGATGAAGATGCCAAGACTTTGACTGACGGCGTTTCCTCAGCCCTGTTGACGGGCAAGGCCGGTACGGCCATCAGCCAAGAAGTCCTGCAAACTATCTTTGCCGGTCTGGCCGGGGATGCAACTGCCTTTGAAGGCAGCAGCCTTTACTATGACGCGAATGGCAAGGCCTACCACTACCAATACTGGCTCAGCGGCAAGGACAGCGCTGAGAAGCTGGCCAATTTCCTCAAGGCCAACACCGGCGTTAAGTACGGCGACGCCTTGAAGTCTGTCTACACGGCTACCTTGGTTGCCGGTACGGGTACTAATACCGACGCAGTTGACGAAACTCCAACCAGCAAGAAGACGGCTGATGAAATCACCGCTGCTTACCAGACCGGGTCTGAAACCGGCCTTAAGTATGAAAACGTCAAGGTGGAAAAGATCCCTGGCATGACTGATGACATGATCCGCGGGGTCGACATCTCAACTCACCAGGCTTTGGTTAACGCCGGCGTTAAGTTCTACGACTTTGACGGCAAAGAAGCCAGCTTGATTAAGGTTCTGGCTGACGCCGGGGTCAACTGGGTCCGCCTGCGGATCTGGAACGATCCATACAACGCTGACGGCATGGGCTACGGCGGTGGTAACACTGACGAAGCCAGTGTGATCAAGATCGCCAGCGAAGCCAAGAAGTACGGGATGAAGGTCCTTTTGGACTTCCACTACTCCGACTTCTGGGTTGACCCGGCAAAGCAGATCCTGCCAAAGGCCTGGAAGGACCTGTCAGTCACCGCCCTGGACGAATCAATTAAGCTCTACACGGAAAAGGTGCTCACCGACCTGCGCAATGCCGGTGCCAGCGCTGATATGGTGCAAGTCGGCAACGAAATCACCAACGGGGCCTTCGGCTTGTACACTGACCGTGACCATGGCGGCAACTGGGAAACTCTGTGGAAGAGCGCTGACGGCGACCAGGTAGCTGAATACCTGGCAACCGCGGCCAAGGCAGTCAGAAATGCTGCTCCGCAGGCTAAGATTGCCCTGCAGCTGGAAACGCCAAATATCTACAAGTACCGGACGATCATGACTGTCTTCAAGAAGCATGGGATCGACTACGACTATCTGGGGACTTCTTACTACCCATTCTGGTCAACCGGGAACGACAACGGGACTTACAATGGCCAAAGCCTGGGCAAGGGTGCCAACACGCCAAACAACCTGCTGGCTGTTGAAAAGATGGCTAAGGAAGAATTCGGCAAGACGACCGTCATTCTGGAAACTGGCTGGCTGAACAACCTGAACGACTCAGACGGTACTGGCAACTCCATCGGGCAAATGCCAACCATGCCAGACGGTGTTTTCTACACGGCTGACCCGCAAGGGCAAGTTGACGCGATGGCTGACATGTACAAGGCGATCATCGCTGGCGGCAGCGTTGGTGCCTTCTACTGGGAACCAGCCCAAATCGCTGTTAAGGCCGGCTGGAACAACTGGAACTACAACAAGGAAATGTCCAACGTCTACGGGACTGGCTGGGCTGCCAAGTACGCGATCGGCTATGCGCCAGAAAACGTAATGTACTACGAAGGCAAGGAAACTTGGGGCGGTTCCACTTGGGACAACGTAGCCCTCTTTGACGACCACGGCTACCCGCTGCAGTCCTTGATGATGTACAAGGGCTTCTTAACTGGCTATGAATCAGCTGAAAACACTGCTTCAACTGTCACGCCAAAATTAGCCGCTCTTTACGGGGCAGATCAATCAAGTCTTAAGGCTGAAAACCAGTTGCAGGTCGGCCAGGACTTGACTTTGACTAACTACCTGGACGGGGCTGTTTCCAAGTACTTGAACGGGGTCAAGGGGACCAAGATCAGCGAAGCTTCGCTGAAGGCCCTCTACGCCGGCTTGACTGACGGCTTGAAGAGCGACCAATTTAAGGACGAAGCTGGCAACAACTACCACTACGAATACTGGCTGGAAGGAAATACTTCTGCTGAAAAGCTGGCCAACTTCCTTAAGGCCAACGAAGGCGCTACTTATGGCAGCCCGATCACGGTCAACTACACGGCTACCTTGGTTAAGGACGAAAAGGTGATCGAAAAGGCAAGCTCAACTGTTGAAGCAACTGCTACGACTGTCTGGGGCCTGGACAATGTCACCATTGACAGCCCAATGACGGTTGGCCAAAAGCTGTCAGCTGAAGACACGGCCTTGATCGAAAAGGCTGCTGCTCAATACCTGACTGGTGAAAAGGGAGCGGAAATCTCTGCTGACAACTTTGCTAAGATCGCTGAAGCCGTAAATGCTGGCATTACTTCAAGCAAGGAATACCAAGTCAAGTTTACTGCTGCAACCAGTGTCTACCACTACGTCTACTACCTGGACGGGACTTAGCTGAAGCAATTAATGCTGGCATTGCTTCAAGCAAGGAATACCAAGTCAAGTTTACTGCTGCAACCAGTGTCTACCACTACGTCTACTACCTGGACGGGACCGACTTAGCAGCTTTGAACAAGGGGGCCAAGTACGGCGATCCAATCAAGATCAATGTTTCTGCTTCTTTGAAGTGGGTCAAGAACCTGTAAGAGCTGGTAAAAAAGTAAAGATAAGCGCAAGAAAGCCCTGGCGAATGCCAGGGCTTTTTGCCATCGAGATGGAGGTTTGTGTGTTGGTATGTATAAAAAATTTAATGTAATGCTGGCTAAAGCGGTAGACCAGCAATTAGATAGAATTCAAATTCAAGGGGAAAAGGGAAGTCACGAATCTTAATTGTGCCGCTGGTGGGCAGGAACTACTGCCAGTTGGCGGCGGGACCGTCTGTAGCGGGTAAAGGCAAACAGGGCCAATGAAATCGTGAGTAATTGGGTAAACAGTTTCAGCATAGTTTTTGCCTCCTTTGCTTAGTCGCAAGTTCTTCTGAACTTGTACTGTAAGGATAACCGGCAAGCGTGGCTATTTGATGAACTGCTTGCTAAAAAAGACTGTGGAAAAGCTAAAGAAAAATTAAAATGCAGGTCCGCAAAGGACCTGCATTTCTTACTGCGAGCAACTTGTTTGTCTTTTACTTGAAGTCAGACTTGGCCACGTATTTGCCAACACCGATAATGTAGTACTTCTTGCCCTTGATCGATACGGCGCTGCCGTAAGTCTGCTGCTGGCTGTTTTGCTTTAAGACGGAATTCTTGTAGCGGACTGCCTTGCCCTTGGATTTCTTGTAAACATAGGCATTCTTCTTCAAGGTCCGGGTCGTCCCGTCAACGTTGGAAGCAGAGATGAAGGAGTTGTAGCCAGTTTGGTAGTACTTCTTATTCTTTATCGTCGTCCGGCCAAAAGTCAGGATCTTCTTGCCTGCAGCCACAGAAGAAGTGGTCTTCTTCAAGTTCTTGCTGTAAACGGCTGAATTGTGCATGACCGTGATGTAGCGGCCGTCGACATCGGCAGACTGAACATACTTGTTAGTGGTCTTGGAAATCTTGTAGTACTTGACGCTGCCCCGGGTTAAGCTGCCGTATGTACTAATGGTCTTGCCCGCCTTGAGGGCCGTGTCCTTGGTCTTCTTGCCGTTTCTGTCGTAAACAGCCGCAGTCCGCTTGACGACTTTCTTTGCCGTTTCTGAAGTTTCAGTAACCGTCTCATAGGCTGAACTTGGCAGGTCGCCGAAAGTAATATTGCAGTATGACGGATCACCGCTGATATTAATGCTTGCGTTTTGCAGGCCGTTCTTGTAGACAGAGCCGTCGAAGGTTAAGGTCTTCTGGTAACCGATCGCTACTTGATCATTAACTTGGACGTAGTATAAGCCCGCGTCATCAATGTCATCTACACTGATCGCGACGGATGAAATCTTATGATTCTTGATCGTTACCGTGGCTGCTGGGAAAAAGTTATTAGGAACATCAATGTTATTGCCCAGATTCTTTACAGTGACCATGACCGTGTAGCTGCCGTCCTTGTATTCCGTGCCGGTTTTGCTTTTGGCCTTAGTAGCTGCCTCGGCTGGGGCGGCGGCCTGCGGAATTACGGATAAGGTTGCGGTTGCCAGTGACAGGGCGGTCACGAGGGATTTGGTTAACTTCTTCATTCTGGATTTTTGCCTTCCGGGATTAGTCAAATTTACTGATTAAGATATTAATTTATTATCGCCCTTATAAAATCAAAAAAAAGCAAAAAAGATCCTGCCGAAGCAGAATCTTTTCAAGCTTATCTTCAGTTTTAGCGGAAGTTGGACTTAACCACGTATTGGCCAACTGAGATGATGTAGTACTTCTTGCCCTTGATTGATACAGCGCTGCCGTAAGTCTTGCGCTTGCTGTTCTTCTTCAAGACGTACTTCTTGTAGCGGACTGCTTTGCCCTTGGACTTCTTGTAGATGTAGGCGTTCTTCTTCAAAGTCCGGGTGGTGCCGTCAACGTTGGAAGCAACGATGAACTTGTTTTGGCCAACTTGGTAGTACTTCTTCTTGTTGCTCAAAGTGGTCCGGCCGAAGGTCAAGACCTTCTTGCCTTCGCTGTATGATGAGCCGGTCTTCTTCAAGTCCTTGCTGTAAACAGCCGCGCCGTGCTTAACAGTGATGTAGCGGCCGTCAGCGTTCAAGGCCTTGATGTACTTGTTAGTGCCGAGCTTGTAGTACTTTTCCCCGCCCAAGATAGCGTAGGCGTAAGCGTAAACCTTCTTGCCCTTCTTGTAGCTGGTCTTGGTCTTCTTCAAGTCCTGGGCGTAAACGGCAGCCGCGTTCTTCAAGGTGATGTAGCGGCCGTCAACGTTAGAAGCCTTGATGTACTTGCTTGCGGTCTTGGAAACCTTGTAGTACTTAGTAGTGCCCCGGGTCAAAGTGCCGTAAGTAGTAACGGTCTTGCCGGCCTTGATTGACTTGTACTTGGTCTTAGCCCCGTCACGGTTGTAAACAGCTGAGTTCTTTTGCACCTTCTTCTTGACTACTGCTGAAGTTTCAGTGACAGTCACAAAGGCTGAGCTTGGCAAAGCACTGAAGACAACGTCAGCGCTGAACTTTGAGCCGTTGACCGTGAAGGTAGCAGCCTTTGAGCTGGTTTGGTAAGCGCCGGCAGCAAAGGTATAGGTTACGCTGCCGTCCTTGCCAGTGCTGGTCTTGGCCTTGGATCCGTTGATGGTCAAGTCGCTGTAGGCCGGGCTGTCCTTGGCCAGGGTGAAGGACACTGAAGAAATTTTCTTGCTCTTGATCGTGACCTTGGCTGCGGCTGCCGTCAAAAAGCTGGCTTCAGTTGAATAAACCTTGCTGCCGCTGTCATAGAAGCTGGCGGCTACAGTATAGCTGCCATTTACGTATTCTTTGCTGGTCTTGGTCTGAATAGCTGCCTCTGCCGGAGCGGCTGCTTGCGGAATTACTGACAGGGTTGCGGTTGCCAGTGACAAAGCAGTCACGACAGACTTAGTTAATTTTCTCATTTTGCCTCCTAAGAATTCATGAAATGTTCTTTGCACACTAGTTTATTATCGTCCTTATTTAATTAAAAAACAATAGAGCGCTTACTGAAATCTTGGTAAAAAGTGGCTATTAATTGAGCAGGCAGGCGAATGGTGATAAAATCAAGCTAGAAAGTGAATATTGACATAAGGAATCAGTGATCTGCTGTTTTACTTCTGAAGAAAGTAAGGGGGCATGGCAATGACGAAGAGCAAAGCCAGTAAGGCTTACCGGCGCGCCCGCCGCAGCCGTCTGCTTGCTTGTCCCAGCGGCAAGCGGGCCTTTAAGACGAAGTTTGATGCCGACTTGTTTCTTTACCAGGAAGAGGTGACCGTTCACCTGCGTGAAATCAACCATGAGCACTGGCGGCAGATGCCGATTCGGGCTTACCGGTGTCCTTATTGCAAGAATTATCATGTAACCTCAATGTCGCTGGAGCGCTATGAGCAGCTGCACGGCAGGACAAGGGAGCGGACCTGATGGCCCGCTTTTTTCTTGCTTTTTGCTAAAATGTAAGTAAACGACTGGAGGAAAAAATGAGCCGACTCAATTCTTATTTCTACGATATCGAATCTTTGACCAACGCCTTTACCTTGTCCTGCTACCGGCCAGACGACCAGCGGGTTGACATCTATTACCTAGTTGATGATCCGGCCTTAAATGACAAAGACAGCCTGGACTTTAAGAAGGCTGCTGCCCGGCGGATCCGGGAGAAGAACCAGAACTTTAAAGGGGAGATCTACTACTACAATCTCTGCTCAAGTGCAGCTTCCGCCCGTCTGGCCCAGACCTTTGGGGTTTCAGATGCCCAATACGTCAATGATCCCCAAGCCCCGTCCTCTTTCCCTGGCCAGTTCCGCCCGGTCTGCGACACTGACGCCGGCTACCAGGAAGAAGAAGCGCCCTACCTGATGGGCTACAATTCCAGCAACTACGACTTGACCATGCTGGCCTACTACTTTACTAGAGCCTGGCAGCCTGGCGAAAGCGGCAAGCGGGACCGCTTTTCAGCCGTGACGGCCAGGGAGATGCGGGACTTTAACGATGAGCTCTTCAGCCGCTATATGGGCAACATGCGCCTGCGCCTTTGGCAGGACAAGACTATGGGTTTAGTTGCCAAAAACTTCCAGATGTCCGGCCGCCATATCGACGTGGCCCAGCTCAATGAGCGGCAAAGACGGGTTGGCCTCAAGCGCCTTTTGGGGATGCTGGGCTGGCAGATTCTGGAAAGTGACAAATTAAAGCCTGGCCAGGACTATTTGACCAGTCCTGAAGAACTGGCAGATCTCATTGCCTACAACGTTTCTGACGTGGTCAATTTAAAGGAGCTTTTCTGCCATCCTTACTACCAGGGCCAGTTTATTTTGAAAAAGGGCCTCTTGGGCCAGTACCCGGACTTGATCTACCAAGAAGACGGGGACAGCTACCAGGCGAAAATCGGCCCGGCCTTTGTCAGAAAAGACCGCTTGACCATCGATTCTTCTTCTGCTAATTTTGCCCGCCGGACCATCTGCCCATACGGCCGCTTAAAAGACGACCGGGCTGTTTCCTTCTTGTACCCGGCGGCCAGCGTGGCGGAAAAAACGGGCGAAAAGCAGAGAGACATCTTGGAAGAAAGTCGGGACTTTTTCTACAAGCTCTTTGAGGACAAAAACTTACGCAAGAAGTTCGACCGGGTTTATGACTACTACAAGCAGTTTGCCGGCAAGAACTTCAATCCTTCAAAAGAATACCGGGAAGATTACGGCGACCAGGCCCTGCCGGTCAGCGACTTAAGTGATGTCGAAAACGAAGATACCAACCTTTTCTACTACCAAAAGGACGGCCAGCCATCGACTTGCTACATTACTTTTTCCGTCGGCGGCCTGCATGGGTCAGAATATAACCGTGACCTTTATTTAAAAGACCATGCCCTTTGGGAGAAAAAGCAGGCTGACCTGGCTTATGTGCAAAAGCTTTACCCAGACCCTTTGGACTTGCGTAAGGCCAGAGAAGTTACCCTGCCAGACGGCCGGGTGGAAAAGTACCAGACTTTTCTGACTGCCAAAGCAACGATCAAGCTGATGGAGAAGACGGATCCGGCCGACCGGGGGCAGTTTTGGCGGGACTTCAGTCAAGATGAACCAACCGTTTTCAAAAAGCAGGGGAGCCGGGTTCGACTGGATGACCGCTATGCCTTTACTTCAAGCGACCTGACCAACCACGAGGACTTTACTTCCTACTATCCAAACATGCTCCGGCGCTTGAATGCTTTTTACAATGACCGCTTAGGTGAAGACCGGTATACGGCGATCTTTGAAAGAAAGCAGGAATTGGACAAAAAGCGGACTGATCCCCAATACAGCGACGAAGAGCGGCGGATGTTTAATATTGAAAGAGAAGGGACCAAGCTGATCTTAAACTCAGCTACCGGGGCCGCTGACCCAAGAGAGGGGCAAGTGCCGTCCTCTATTAGAATGAACAACCGGATCCGGTCCATGCGGATCATCGGACAGCTCTTCACTTATATGATCGGCCAGGCCCAGACCTATGCCGGAGCCCGGATCGTGTCAACCAACACTGATGGCCTTTACTCAGTTTTGGACGCGGACTTAAACCGGAAGATCTTGGCTAAAGAAGCTGCTGAAATCGGTGTGGAAATCGTCCCGGAAGAACTCTACCTGGTTTCTAAAGACTCCAACAACCGCCTGGAAGCCAGCCCGGACTTGACCAAGATCCTGTCTGCCTCAGGCAGCCTGGCCTGCCGGAAGGACACCAGCCCAACCAAGTCCCTGGCCCACCCGGCCATCATCGACTGGGCCCTAAGCCGCTACCTGCTGGAAAAAAGAACAGACCTGGCAGCGCCTTTTGACCGGGACCTGGGCCGGCAGATTCTGGCGGAAGCTGAGGAAGCCTTCCCAGACCCGGCCCACCGGCTCAGAATGTTCCAAAACGTCCTCTCAGCCAACCACAGCAAGGAGCGGGCTAACTGCATTTTCGGCCGGGGGGATGCCGGCCAGCTCTTAATCTTGCAGCGCTACAACCGGGTCTTTATCTATCAAGACGGCCTGCCGAAGACGGTTCACCTTTATTCCGCCGCGGCTAAAAAGCTGACCCCGGCCATGCTGAACAAGCGCAAGAAAAGCGGGGAGGCCGTGATCCAGCATGACCAAGAAGCCCTGTCCGTCCTTAAGGCTAACGGCCTGGGCAACTTGGCAAAAGGCCGGGAGGCTACGGTCCAGAAAATTCCTAATCTGTCACCTGACTGGTTCATGCACGTGGAAAACCGGGCCGTCAACTTACTTCAAGCTGAAGAGCAGGAAGCAATTTTGCATTCGCTTGACTATGACAAGTACCTGGACCTGGTGGCCAGCGCTTATGAAAAGAACTGGCGGAATTTGACTAAATCCGGGCCAGTCTTATAAAATGGTTAGCGATGCTTTTTTACCAGAATAAAAAATAGAAACAGAAAAGAACAATAGAATAGAAAAAGACTACCATACGGAGAGAAGAAAAATGAGCAAACAAATCATGGATGAAGCGGGGATCCGCCGGGCTCTGACCAGAATGAGCTACGAAATCGTGGAAAGAAACCAGGGGACGGAAAACCTGGTCTTAATCGGGATCAAGACCCGGGGCTGGTACCTGGCCCAGAGAATCGGTGATCGCCTGGCCAAGATTGAAGACAGCCAGCTGCCAGTCTTGTCTTTAGACATCTCCGCCTACCGGGACGACCTCAGCCAGGAGGAAAAGGCCAAGGCCATTGCCAGCTTTGACACTTCCTTTGACTTGACTGGCAAGACGGTCATCCTGGTTGACGACGTCCTTTACACTGGCCGGACCATCCGGGCAGCTCTTGACGCCATCATGGACCAGGGCCGGCCAGACAAGATCGCTCTGGCGGTCTTGATCGACCGGGGCCACCGGGAACTGCCGATCCGGCCGGACTTTATCGGTAAGAACATCCCAACCGCGGCCAGCGAGGACGTCCAGGTCCAGGTCAGCGAAATCGACGGTACTGACGCCGTAAAGATCAGCGAGGCATAAGATGGCTGAACAATACTTTACTGAAAATCCCACGGTTGACCATGATGAGCACCATGTCAACTACCACCTTAATGGCATTAACTTAAACCTGACCACGGACGCCGGCGTTTTTTCCAAAAACCGGGTCGACTACGGCAGCGGGGTCTTGATTGAGCAGATGCTGGACCAGGAGCTGCCAGGCGGCAATATTCTGGATGTCGGCTGCGGCTATGGCCCGATCGGTCTTTTCGCCGCTAAAAAGTGGCCCGGCCGCCAGGTCGACATGGTTGACGTTAATGAACGGGCCATGGACCTGGCCAGAAGAAACGCGGCGGCCAACGGGGCAGGCAACGTTAATATTTTTGCCTCAGACCGCTATCAAGAAGTTTCCGGCCAATATGCCATGATCGTGACCAATCCGCCGATCCGGGCCGGCAAAGCCATCTGGTCCAGCATTTTGTCAGAAGCTAAGGACCACTTAATTGATGGCGGGATTTTGCTGGTCGTCATCCAGAAAAAGCAGGGGGCACCGAGCGCGAAGAAGCTGATGGCAGCCAGCCTGGGCAACTGCGAAATCTTGACCCGGGACAAGGGCTACTACATTTTAAAGAGCGTGAAGAAATAATGTATTCAAGCGAAGAAAAAAAGACCTACATGGAGGCCGCCTTTGCGGAAGCAGAAAAGGCCCGCCGGCAAGACGAGGTTCCCATCGGGGCCGTTGTCGTGGGGCCAGACGGGCAGATTATCGGCCGGGGCTACAACCGGCGGGAGCTGGATGAAGACGGGACAGCCCATGCCGAAATTCTGGCTATTAAAGAAGCCTGCCAAAAGCTAGACTCCTGGCGCCTGATCGACTGCAGCCTGTTTGTCACGCTGGAGCCTTGCGCCATGTGTGCCGGAGCCATTATCAACTCCCGGATCAAGGAAGTCTACTTTGCGGCCATGGATCCCAAAGCTGGCGCCGCCGGCAGCGTGGTCGACCTCTTCAGCGTGGAAAAATTCAACCACCATCCCGAGGTCATCCGGGGTCTTTACAAGGAGCAAGGGGCCCTGCTTTTGAAAGATTTCTTCCGGGAAATCCGCCGCAAGCAAAAATTAGCAAAAAAAGCCCAGGAAAATTGCCAAAAGGATTAGTTTAGGTTACAATATGTATTGGGCAATGTTCGACCTCCGAAGCGTGTCAGGACCGGAAGGTAGCAGCACTAAGGTCGCTTGGACATGTGCCCTTTATTTAGCAATTAACAGGCTCTTAGCTCTTCGGGGCTAGGAGCTTTTTCATTACGGGGAGAATGTATGGCTTATCAAGCTTTGTATCGCAAATGGCGCCCGCGCACCTTTGATGATGTGGTCGGGCAGGAAGCCATTACCGATACCCTCAAGAATTCACTTATCCGGGGCAAGGTCTCGCATGCCTTTCTTTTTGCCGGCCCGCGGGGGACGGGGAAGACCTCATGCGCCAAGATTTTTGCCAAGGCCTTGAACTGTTTAAACCTGCAAGAGGGCGAACCTTGCAACGAGTGCAGCAACTGCCTGGCCGCCGACCAGGGGGCAATGCCGGACATAATTGAAATGGACGCGGCCTCAAACAACAGCGTTGACGAAATCCGCGACCTTTTAGACAAGGTCCACTACGCCCCAACTGAAGGCAAGTACAAGGTTTACATCATCGACGAAGTCCACATGCTGTCGATTTCAGCCTTCAATGCCCTTTTAAAGACTTTGGAAGAACCGCCGGCCAGCGTCGTCTTTATTTTGGCGACGACTGAACTGCAGAAGGTGCCGGCCACCATCATTTCCAGAACCCAGCGCTACAACTTCAAGCGCTTCTCAAATGAGGCCATGGTCCAGCGGATGGAATACATCCTGGGCCAGGAAGGGGTCGAATATGAGGACAAGGCCTTAAAGGTCATCGCGCAAGTCGCTGACGGGGGGATGCGGGATGCCTTGAGCATTTTGGACCAGCTCCTTTCTTTTGAAAAAAGCAGTGTCCGCTACGAGGACGCCCTGGAAGTCACCGGCTTTGCCGCCCAGGAGCAAGTGGAAAAGCTCCTTTTGGCCCTCTTAAACGGGGACAGCCAGACGGCCCTGGATTTAGCTAAGTCTGCCATCCAGGACGGGGCCAGCGCTCAAAACATCTTAAATGAAATTATCAGCTTGACCGTCCAGGCCATGCTTTTTACCAAAACAGGACAGGGGGAATTCCTGACGGATGACTTTGCCCAGGAAATTGCCCAGCAAAGCCCGGACCGCTTCAGCCAGATTATTGACCAGGCTAATGACGCCTTGGGCAGTCTCCGCTTTACCAACCAGCAGCAGATTCCCTTGGAAGTCTTTTTAGTCCAGGCCAGCCAGAAGCGGCAAAACAGCCAGGCAGGCCCGCAAGTTGCTTCCGCGGCCAGCAACCCGGCCATAGAGCGGCAGATCAAGGCCTTGAAAGAACAAGTCCACCAGCTGACCCAGCAGGTTCAGCAGCTGAGTCAGCGGCCAAGCCAGGCCTTCAGCCCCCGCCATGTCTTCCAGCTCAACCAGCAGCTGTACACGCAAAAGGGCGGGGCAACCGAAGTGGCCCAGCAGGCGGCGGAAAAGCAGCAGCAAGCCGAAAGCCTGCAGGCTGAAATCACCAGCAGCCAGGAAGAGATCTACGCGGTCTTAAGCCAGGCCACCAAGTCCGGCTTAGCTGAGGCCCGCAACCTTTGGGACCGCGACTTGCCAAGCATGCTGGAAGAGCCGGCCAAGACGGTCTTGGGCTTCCTGCAGCCGATCGCGGCCAGCGACCGGGCGGTTCTTTTGTCCAGCCAGTCCCGGGCCTGGCAGCTGGCCACAAATCCTCAGGAATTTTTAGCAACTCTCAAAGCTGACCTGGATCAATTGACTAAGGAGAGCTGGACCATCGCCATCGTTGACGAAAAGGCCTGGCCAAAGATCCGCCAGGAATTCATTAAAGAACATGCCAGTCAGCTCCGGGCCAAGGCCCAGCCAGCAGAAGCCCAGCCGGCAGAAGAAGCAGCTCCTGAGCCGCCTTTGCCGGACCAGGCGCCGCCGGAAGAAGCGGCAGATGATGCGATCGTGACCAAGGCAGAAGAGCTTTTCGGCCCTTTGGCCCAGGTTAAGGACTAATATTCGCCAAAAAACTTTTTTCGCGTTAAAATTAAGCAGATAAAAACGAAGTAGTAAAAGGAGATTTTTTCATGAGCAAGAGACCAGCTTTCCCAGGAATGGGCGGCATGAACATGCAGCAGATGATGAAGCAAGCCAAGAAGCTGCAGGAGCAAATGGCCCAGGAACAGGAAAACATCACGACCCAGGAATTCACCGGCAAGGCAGCTGACGACATGGTAGTGGCTACTTTTACCGGCGACCGGACTTTAAAGAGCTTGTTCATCAAGCCGGAAGCCATTGATCCGGATGACCCGGACATGCTGGAAGACCTGGTTATCGACGCTGTTAACAAGGGCTTGAAGCAGATCGACCAGGCAACCCAGCAGAGCCTGGGCAAGTACACGAAAGGCCTGATGTAATTTGCAATACCCATTGCCAATTGCCCGCTTGATCGATTCCTTCATGAAACTGCCGGGCATCGGTGAAAAGACGGCGACCCGCCTGGCCTTTTACGCCATGGACATGCCTAAAGAAGACGTGGACGAATTCGCCCAGGCTCTGGTCGACGTTAAGGAAAAGCTGCGCCAGTGCTCCGTCTGCGGCAACATTACCGAACAAGACCCTTGCGCCATCTGCAGCAATCCAGCCCGGGACCGGTCAACCATCATGGTGGTTGAGGAAGCCAAGGACGTGATGGCCTTTGAAAATATGGGCGAATATGACGGCCTCTACCATGTCCTGCACGGGGTCTTGTCACCGATGGACGGGATCGGGCCGGAGCAGATCAACATCAAGTCCTTGATCGTCCGCCTGCAGAAAAATGATGCTGCCAAAGAAGTCATCCTGGCCCTTAATTCCACCCCGGAAGGGGAGTCAACGGCCATGTACATTTCCCGCTTGATCAAGCCGGCCGGCCTCAAGGTTACCCGGCTGGCCGCGGGCCTGGCGGTCGGCTCAGACATTGAGTATGCCAACTTGATCACTTTGAAGCGGGCAGTTCAAGGTAGAACGGAGCTATAGCATGAGTAAGCACAGCGACAAAATCAAGCAAGCAGAAGATGAGAAGCTGATGGCTTTGGTAGAAAAGCTGCAGCAGGAAATCAGCCTTAGCAATGGCTTAGACAACATGACCCTGGACATGTCCGAGGACAATATCGTGGCGGACAAGATTTTAAGAGCTGAGTATGCCTTTTTGTACGATGAGGCCCGCTACCGCCATGCTTCTTACACCGGCGTGACCAACGCCATTTCCCAATAAAAAACTGATAATCTCCCGGTTTCGGGGGATTATTTTTTTACGATTTTTACCTACTAGATTTAGTGGGAAGATAAGTCTGTAAATACTAGCCTTAGTTCTGTAAAATAGATAGATAGGAGGCAAGTTCAAATGCAAGGTTACTTTATCACTTTTGAAGGTCCCGACGGCGCCGGCAAAACGACAGTGATCAATGAAGTCGTCAAGGCCATCCAGGGCCAGTGCAAGCGGGAAATTTTAGTAACGCGGGAGCCAGGCGGGTCAAAAATCGCGGAAAAAATCCGCGACATCATCCTGGACCCGGCCAATACGGAAATGAATGCCAAGACCGAGGCCCTGCTCTACGCGGCCAGCCGGTCCCAGCATGTCAGCGAGATCATCAATCCGGCTTTAAAGCGGGGGGACCTGGTCATCTCCGACCGCTTTGTCGACTCTTCTTTGGCCTACCAGGGCCAGGGGCGGGGACTGGGAATTGATGAAGTAGCCCAGATCAACGCTTTCGCTACCGGCCACTTGGAGCCGGACCTGACCATCTTTTTGGATTTAGACCCGGCCCAGGGCCTGGCCAGAATCGCCAATGTCCGGTCAGGCAGCGAAGACCGGCTGGAACAAGAGAAGCTGGCCTTCCATGAAGAGGTCTATCGGGGCTACCAAAAGGTCAACCAGGCTCATCCGGACCGGGTAAAAGTGGTTGACGCGAGTCAAGATTTGCCGCAAGTTGTGGCCGCAAGTGTTAAACTGGTGAAAAGCACATTTCCAGAATTGTTTTAGGGGGGATCAAGATGAAACTGATCATTGCCATTGTCCAGTCTGAAGACGCCAAGCGCCTGCAGGCGGCTTTTGTTGACAACAATGTAGGCGCCACTAAACTGGCGTCAACGGGCGGCTTTTTGCGCGAAGGCAACACCACCTTCTTGATTGGGGTGGAAGATGAAGACGTTGACGGCGTTTTGAAGCTGATCGAAGAGCATTCCCAAACCAGAGAAGAAACAATCAACCCTGGCATTCACCCTGGCATTTCCTTCGAGCAGCCGATTGAACCGGTCAACATCACGGTCGGCGGCGCGACGGTCTTTGTCTTGCCGGTTGACCAGTTCCTACACTTTTAATGCTGGATTTAAAGCAAATTGGCGCTTCTGAATCCCGGCAGCTCAAGCAAGCCCAGGACCGGGGTCAGCTGTCGCATGCCTACCTGCTCTTGTCAAGTGATGAAGCAGAAGCCTTAAACACGGCCTACTGGCTGATCTGCTACGTGAACTGCACGGGCGAAAAGAAGCCGGACGGGACCTGCCCGGCTTGCCGGCGGATTCTGGCCTGCAACCACCCGGACGTCTTTTTGATCGACACGGAAGAAAACAAGCAGTCGATCGCGATTGACCAGATCCGGCCGCTTAAGCAGGAATTAGCCAAGAGCCCTCTGGAAGGCGACCGGCGCTACTTCGTGGTCAACCATGCCCAGAAATTGACCCTGCCGGCTGCAAACGCCATGCTCAACCTGCTGGAAGAGCCAGCGGCGCCGGTAGTCACCTTCTTGATTGCCAATAACGGCGGGCAGATTCTGCCGACGATCAAGTCCAGAACCCAGATCATCAATTTCAGCCAGCAAGCTGCTTCCAGCAAGGACAGGCTCCTTTTGGCCAACGGGATGAGCCAGGAAGAAGTTGACCAGGTGAAAAGCAGCCAGGAAGTCGACCAGGCGGTAAAATATTTTTACCAGGAGCTCCGCGAGCATGACTCTTTGGCTATCGTGTCCGCCCACCAGCTGGCGGACCTGGTTAAAAAGCAAAAGCAGGGGACCAAGGCCTGGGAGAAGTATGTCTGGATTTTGCTCAAGAAGTGGGGCGAAAAGGACCTGGAGAAGGGTGACTACCAGGAAGCGGCCAACTTTTTGGCGGACCTCATGCGGGTTGACCAGATGCGGCAGAGTAATGTCGGCTTTTTGAACAATTTGGACTATTTGGCCTTAAAGTGGCAGCAGTAAAGGCGGTAAGGAAAGTGGACCCATATACTAAGTTGCAGCAGCTGCAGCAGCAGATGGAGCGCATGCTCAAAAGCATGGACTCCCTGCAGCAGGAGATGCTGGAGAGCTTGAAGGAAAATACCGAGCTCAAGGTTGAAAACCAGCTTTTGCGCGAGAAGCTGGACAAATTGACGGTTAAAGAACACGAAGGCAAGAGCCAGAGCGGGATGGCCATGCTCAAGCAGATCTACCAGTCTGGCTACCATATTTGCAACATGTACTACGGAACCCACCGGGATCCCAGCGCGGACTGCATGTTTTGCCTGGATATTTTGGATAATTTTGGAAAGAAGGCGGTGCACAAATAATGCAAACGCAACACAGCTACGCGAATGACCAGCAGGGCAAGCTCTACTTGGTGCCTACCCCGATCGGCAACCTGGAAGACATTACGATCCGGGCCAAGCGGATTCTGGAAGAGGCTGACTACATTGCCGCTGAAGATACCAGAACCAGCGGGATCATGCTGGACCGGCTGGGCATTCACAACAAGATGGTTGCCTTTCACAAGTTCAACTCTAAAGAAAAGGCGCCGGAACTGGTCAAGTTGATGCAGGAGGGGGCGACAATCGCTGAGATCAGCGATGCTGGCATGCCGGTGATTTCTGATCCCGGCTATATTTTGGTCCAGGAATGCATCAAAAGCAATGTTCCAGTCGTTCCCCTGCCGGGCCCGTCGGCTTTTGCCACGGCCTTGATCGCTTCCGGCTTTGACGGACAGCCCTTTACCTACTACGGCTTTTTGCCCCGCAAGGCCAGCCAGCAGCGGCCTTTTTTAGAAGAAATCAATGCTTCAAGAGCTACCTCGATCTTTTATGAGGCACCCCACCGGCTATTGAAGACTTTAGAGCAAATGTTGGAAGTTTTGCCAGGCGGCCGGCAGGTCGTCTGTGCCAGAGAACTGACCAAGATTCATGAAGAATTCATCCGCGGCAGCCTGGAAGAAGTCATCCAGCACTTTAAAGAAGTCGACCCCCGGGGCGAGTTCGTCGTTTTGGTGTCGCCAAACACGGAAGAAAAGCCCCTGGACTGGGCTGACCTGGTCAAGCTGGTCAAAGAGCAAGTTGCCCAAGGCGTTTCTAAAAAGGATGCCATCAAGCAGGTGGCCAAGAGCCAGGGCGTTTCCAAAAACGAACTCTATGACCGCTACCACCAGGAGGGGGCAAAATGAGATACTACAAGGATTACCAGCTGGAATACGCTGACTGCGGGGAAAGCGGCCAGCTGAAATTGCCCAGAATGATCGACCTGATGATGGAAAGCTCTGAAAGGCAGCTGGCGCCAACTTTAGGCGGGGCTAGCGCCATGAAAGAGCGAGGCAGGGGCTGGGTAGTCACTCAGTACGAGTTTGAATTTACTAGCCTTCCCCGGGCCGGCCAAAAGGTTAGGGTCTGGACTGAAGCGGTTGGCTACAACCGCTTTTTGTCCTACCGGGACTTCGGCATTGAGGACGAAGCAGGCAAAGACCTGGTAATTGCCCACAGCCAGTGGGTTTTGTTTGATTTAAAGAGCCGGAAGCTTTTGCCCAGCGATGATAAAATCGCTGAGGAATTGGGAGCACCCCTTTTGGCTAAAATGCCCCGCTTTAAGAAATTGCGGCCAAAAGACGATTACAAAGACGAGAAGGTCTACCGGGCCTACTACTATGACCTGGACTCCAACCACCACGTCAACAACGCCCACTACCTGGACTGGATCGTCGACAGCCTTCCCCGGGACTTCATCAACAGCCATGAGCCGAAAGACCTGGCCATCAAGTTTGAGAAGGAAATTAAATACGGCGATGAGGTTGCCTGCCAGGTTATGCAGGAAACGGAAGACAGCGCTGTCAAGACCTGCCACGCCATTACCCGGCAAGGTGAACTTATGGCACTTTGTGAGGTAAACTGGCAAAAAATGTGCTTTAATAGAGACTGATTCAGTTGTTTTTGTTAAGCCATTTTTAGGAGGACAGTCTTGTGAAAAGTGAATCAAAAGTCAGCAGCAAGCTGGAGCTGCGGGAGCTGGTCTTATTGGCCATGGTTATCGCCATCAAGGTGGTTTTGGGACAGTTTAAGGTCGGGGATGCCACCCTGCAGGTGGGCCTGGGCTTTATCGGCAGCGTCATGCTGGGCTACTTGTTCGGGCCTTGGTGGGGCTTTGCCGGCGGTGCTTTGAGCGACCTGGTTTCATCCGCAATTTTTGGCAACCTGGGCGGCTTCTTTATCGGTTACACCTTGACCGCGGCCTTGGGGCCGATGATCTACGGCTTCTTCTTGTACAAGAAGCCCATCCAGATTTGGCGGGTCATCGCGTCCGTAATCTGCGTCACGGTAATCTGCAACATCGGCTTGAACACCCTTTGGGTCAGCATGATGTACGGGACCAACTTTATGGTCGCCCTGTCCAGCCGGATCCTCAAGGAAATGATCACTCCATGGATTCAGATGGTCGTGGTTTGGTTTATCCTGGAAGGCCTGTCCCGGGTCAAGCTGAGTAGAAAATTTTAGGAAATAAAAGTTAGAGCATGAAGATTTTAAGCATTTCGACGGCAACGAGCGATTTGAGCGTTGCCTTGAATGAAGCTGACCACTTGGTCAGCGAAAAGATCGAGGAAAACCAGCGCAACCACAGCGTTGACCTTGATCCGGATATTGCCAGCCTGCTGGCAGAAAACGGTCTGTCTTTAAAAGACATCGACCGCTTCGCGGTGGCGATCGGGCCTGGTTCATATACCGGACTCAGAGTCGGTTTGACCACGGCTAAGATGTTTGCCAGCATTTTGAATAAAGAGCTGGTTGGGGTCTCAACTTTACAGGCCCTGGCCCAGAACTTTGCCGGTGAAGATGCCTTGATCGTGGCGGCATTAGACGCCAGAAACAAGAACTTCTTTGCTGGTGCTTACCGGGGCAAGGAAGCCGTGATTGCAGACGGTCACTACCACTTAAGCGAGCTCTTAGAGCAAGTAGGAGCCCTGCCTGACCAGAAGGTGATTTTTGCCGGCAGCGACTTCAGCAAGTACCAGGAAGAAATCGCGGCAGGGCTGGCTGACAAGGACCTGCGCCTGGCTGAAGGGGAAGAGAACCTTCTGCACGCCGGTGCAATTGGCCGCTTGGCGGTAAGTGCTCCCGTCCTTGATCCGGACCAGGCCGTGCCGAACTATCTGCGCCGGACTCAGGCCGAGTATGACTGGGCAAAGAAGACCGGCCAGGAATTTGCAGCAGACAGTGCATATGTAGAAGAAGTTTAGACTTATGGGACTATTCTTTAAAGCTGACCTGGTGCAGTTTGCCCCCCGGGCAATCAGCATCAGCGGCCATGAATACTGCTTAAAGAAGGCGGAGGCAGGCGAGCTTGCCCGCCTCCTTTTGCTGGAAAAGGAAGTTTATGCCGGCCGCCTGCCCTGGGACTGGGAAGTCTTTGCCGAAGAATTGCGTCGCCGGGATTCCTTATACTTGCTCTTGCTTGAGAGGGATTTTTTGGTCGGAGCCATCGGCTGCCGCTTCAGTCTCTCTAAAGCCCACATCACCTTTTTGGCGGTGATGCCGAAAGAGCAGGGACAGGGGATCGGGAGCTACCTGGTTCAGACGGTTTTAGATTTGGCCAAGTCGGCTGGCCTTAAAGCGGTCACCTTGGAAGTGCGGGTCGAAAACAAGAAGGCCCAAGAGCTCTACCGGCAGCTTGGCTTTGAAGACAATTTTGTCCGCAAGAACTACTACGATAATGATGACCGTCCGGACAGCGACGGTTTGAACATGATCTGCCATCTAAGAAAGAAGAACTGACTGTGAAGGAAAAGAAAGACATTCGCATTTTAGCTTTTGAAAGCTCCTGTGACGAGACTTCGACTGCCGTGGTCAAGAACGGGTCAGAGGTCGAAAGCCTGGTCGTGGCTACCCAAATCAAGAGCCATGCCCGCTTTGGCGGGGTTGTGCCGGAAGTGGCCAGCCGCCACCATATCGAAGTGATTACCCAGATTACCCGGGAAGCCCTGGAAGAAGCCAAGGTCAGCTGGGAAGATCTGGATGCCATCGCCGTAACCCACGGGCCAGGCCTGGTCGGAGCCCTTTTGATCGGGATCAACGCGGCCAAGGCAGCCTCCATGGCGACCGGCCTGCCTTTAATTGGGGTGGACCATATCATGGGCCACATTTCAGCTGCCCAGCTGGTTGAACCGGTTGAGTATCCGGCCTTGGCCCTGCAGGTTTCCGGCGGCCACACCGAAATTGTTTTGCTGAAAGACCCGACCCACTTTGAAATCGTGGGCGACACCCGCGATGACGCGGCCGGAGAAGCTTACGACAAGATTGGCCGGGTCCTGGGGGTCAACTACCCGGCCGGCAAGACGATCGACCAGTGGGCCCACCAGGGTAAGGATACTTTCGGCTTCCCTAGAGCTATGATCGATGAAGATAATTACGACTTCTCCTTCTCAGGCCTCAAGAGTGCCTTTATCAACACCTGCCACCATGCTGACCAATTGGGGCAGGAATTAGACAAGTATGACCTGGCGGCCAGCTTCCAGGCGGCCGTGGTGGACGTTTTGGCTGAAAAGACCATGCGGGCCATCCGGCAGTACCAGCCCAAGACCTTCATCATGGGGGGCGGGGTTGCCGCCAACCAGGGCTTAAGAGAGCGGATGAACAAGGAGATCGCTGCTTTGGAAAAGGCACCGAAGGTTATCCTGCCGCCGCTTAAGCTCTGCGGGGACAACGCGGCCATGATCGGGGCTGCCGCTTACAACCAGTACCTGGCCGGTAATTTTGCCGACTTGACCTTGGACGCGGACCCGTCAATGGAACTGCCTTACGCTGAGGATTACAAGTAAAAAGCAAGACGAAAATGCAACAAAAAAGCAAGTCCAGTACTGGACTTGCTTTTCCTTTGCCTAAAATTAAAATTCTTCCAAGGCCAAGGAGGCATCTTCCCAAGCCTGGCTAACTTGGCTGATCTTTTCCTGGACAGCGGTCAATTCTTCCTAGAGAGGCCCCAGCTTGCTGAAGTCGGCGGCGATTGCCGGGTCAGCCATTGCTTCCTGGATCTCTTCTTCTTTTGCTTCCAGCTCTTCCAGGTCCTTTTCTGCCTGGGCGACCTGCCGCTCCAGTTTCCGCTTTTCCGAGTCCCGCTTTTTCTGCTCCTGGTAGGAGAACTTGCTTTCGCTGACTGACTTGACGACTGGCGCTTCCTGCGCGGCTGTTTCTTGAGCAGCGGCTTCTTCCTTGGCCTTTTCGTTCAAGTAGTAAGTGTAGTTGCCTTCATAGATTTTGGCCTGGCCGTCTTTAGCGACGACGATCTTGTTGGCCAGTTTGTTGATGAAGTAGCGGTCGTGGGAAACGAAGAGGAGGGTGCCGTCGTAATCGGCCAAAGCTTTTTCCAAAACTTCCTTGGCGTCCAGGTCCAAGTGGTTGGTCGGTTCGTCCATCAAAAGGAAGTTGTTGTGTTCCATGGACAAGACGGTCAGGGTCAAGCGGGCTCTTTGCCCCCCGGACAGCTGGCTGACCTGCTTGTCAATGTCCTTGGCCGTGAACAAAAAGCTGGCTAGGATGGACCGGATGTCCTTTTCGTTCATGTCCTTGTGCCGGTCCCAGATGGTATCGATCACGGTCTTAGAATAGTCTAATCCCTGCAGTTCCTGGTCATAGTAGCCGATATCCAGGCTGGCCCCGTACTTGATGGCCCCGCTCTTAACCGGCAGTTGTTTCATGACGGTCTTTAAAAGGGTGGACTTGCCGATCCCGTTTTGGCCAATGATGGCCACCCGGTCACCCTTATTGATCTGGAAGGAGATGTCCTTAAGCATGGTCTTGTCTGGATAGCCAACGGCCAGGTCCTTCAAGATCAAGACTTCCTTGCCTGACGGCCGGGCGCTGTCAAACTTGATCCGGACTTTTGACTTGTGCTTTGGCGGGTCGACCAGTTCCATCTTCTCCAGGGCCTTGCGCCGGCTTTGGGCCTGCTTGGTGGTGGAGGCGCGGACGATGTTCTTTTGGATGAACTCTTCTTCTCGCTTGATCTCTTCCTGCTGCTTTTCATAAGCGGCTTCTTGCTGCTGGTCGCGCAGTTCTCTTTGCGCCAGGTACTGGCTGTAGTTGCCCTTAAAGACAGTCAGTTCCCCATGCTGGAGTTCAAAAATCTGCGTAGCCAGGTGGTCTAAGAAGTACTGGTCGTGGGAAACCGTCAGGATGGCGCCAGGGTAGTTCTTAAGAAAGGCTTCCAGCCAGTCCAAAGTATCCAGGTCCAGGTAGTTGGTCGGTTCGTCCAAAAGCAGGAGCGGGGGCTTCTTTAAAAGGAGCTTGACGAAGCTGAGCCGGGTCTTTTCCCCGCCGGACAGGCTGGCAATCTGCTTGTTCCAGGTCGCTTCCGGGAAGTTGAAGCCGTTGAGCATGCTCTTGATTTCGGCCTGGTAGGTATAGCCGCCGGCTTGTTCAAAATTATACTGGGCCTGGTCCAGGCGGCGCAGAAGCTCTTCGTCTTCCGGATGGTCGGCGATGGCGTACTGCAGCTTTTCCAGCTGCTGGCCCTGGTCGATCAAGGGCTGGAAGACCGTCAGCATCTCTTCCCAGATCGACTTCTCTTCGTCAAAGTCGTGCTCCTGGGCGATGTAGCCAAGCTCGATCCCCTTGTTGACGGTAAATTCCCCCTGGCTGGCTTCCTGGCGGCCGGTCATGATCTTTAAAAGGGTCGTTTTCCCGGCCCCATTTGGCCCGACCAGGCCGATCCGGGCATTGTTCTCAATTGAAAAGTTTACCTTGCTGAATATAGGAGCAGCTCCGAAGCGTTGCTCCAAATTGTGTCCTTGTGCTATTATCATATTTTTTCACCTTGAAACATTGTACCATGCAAAAGGCTTGCCTGCCGCCAGCCAGGCTGATTTTCCCTTTCTTTTCCGCTTCTTTTTTCCCTCCTTTTATTTTTTCTTTTTCTTTAAAGAAAATGCCGGAAGCGCTGATCTCTTAATCAATTTGTGAAAAAGTTCAATAAAAAGGATTATACGGCAAATATTGTGAAAATACGACTTGCCAAGGACTGGTAAAAATGGGTATCATAGTAGAAGATTGATTAGAGATTCACATTCACAAAATAAAAACTGGAGGCATCTTTTTATGAACAACAAATTTAGAATTCCCAAGGCTACTGCCAAAAGATTGCCGCTATATTACCGCTACTTGCTGCTTTTGAATGATGAAGGCAAAGACAAGGTTTCTTCAACTGAACTGGCGGAAGCCGTTCAAGTCGACAGCGCTTCAATCCGCCGGGACTTTTCTTACTTCGGTGCCCTGGGCAAGCGGGGCTACGGCTACGACGTCAAGAACCTGCTCAGCTTCTTTAAGAAGATCCTCAACCAGGACACTTTGACCAATGTTGCCCTGGTCGGGGTCGGCAACCTGGGTCATGCCCTTTTGAACTACAACTTCAAGCGCAGCAATAATATCAGAATTTCCTGCGCCTTCGACATCAACCCGGAAATCACCGGCAAGATCACCCAGGGGGTCCCGGTTTACTCAATGGATGAAATGAAGCAGCAGATCGCTGACCAGCAGATCCGGATCGCTATCTTGACCGTTCCCCAGGCGACGGCCCAGAAGACGGCTGATGAAATGATCGAAGCCGGGATCAAGGGGATCATGAACTTTACCCCGATCCGCCTGTCCGCCCCAAACGGGGTCCGGATCCAAAACGTCGACCTGGCTACCGAATTGCAGACCTTGATCTACTTCCTTGACTCTGACGAAATGATCAAAAAGCAGCTGGAAGAGCGGAAAAAGGCCATGAACAACACGAATAAATAAGGAAAACAGCACTTTTTAGCACTCTCGGCTAAAAAGTGCTATTTTTCTCTTGCCTTTTTGGAAAAAAGGTATTATTATCATAGTTGTAAGTTAGCACTTGATCAAGATGAGTGCTAAAGAA
Organism: Lactobacillus leichmannii; assembly: GCF_024701915.1. Taxonomy (NCBI): domain Bacteria; kingdom Bacillati; phylum Bacillota; class Bacilli; order Lactobacillales; family Lactobacillaceae; genus Lactobacillus; species Lactobacillus leichmannii. Next base: position 27,747 of record NZ_QOCY01000022.1, read on the forward strand.
TTTCTAAAGACAATTAATTTTAGGAGGGAATAACGTGTTACAGCCAATTGGAGATCGCGTGATCGTTGAAGTTAAAGAAGTTGAAGAACAAACTGTTGGTGGTATCGTACTTGCTTCCAACGCTAAGGAAAAGCCAACCCAAGGCAAGGTTGTTGCCGTAGGCGGCGGCCTGTACGCGGAAGATGGTAGCAAGCTTCCTATGACCGTCCAAGAGGGCGATGAAGTTTTATACGATAAGTATTCTGGCACCAAAGTCAAGTACGAAGGCAAGGAATACTTAGTCCTTCATGAAAAAGACATTTTGGCAATTATTAAGTAATTTAAGGAGGGTGAATTAAAAAATGGCAAAAGACATCAAGTTTTCAGAAGAAGCAAGACGTTCACTTTTAAACGGGGTTAACAAGCTGGCCAACACGGTCAAGACGACCTTGGGGCCTAAGGGCAGAAACGTAGTTTTGGAACAAAGCTACGGCGCCCCAACGATTACCAACGACGGCGTGACTATCGCCAAGGCAATTGAACTGGAAGACCACTACGAAAACATGGGGGCCAAGCTGGTTGCTGAAGCTGCTTCAAAGACCAACGACATCGCTGGTGATGGTACGACCACGGCCACTGTTTTGACCCAAGCCATCGTGCAAGAAGGGATGAAGAACGTGGTTGCCGGGGCTAACCCAGTTGGCATTCGCCGCGGGATTGAAAAGGCCACCCAAGCAGCCGTTGACCAATTGCACAAGAACAGCCACGAAGTTTCCAGCCGGGACCAAATTGCCCAAGTTGCTTCAATCTCAAGTGCTTCAAAGGAAATCGGCGACTTGATCGCTGAAGCCATGGAAAAGGTCGGCAAAGACGGTGTTATCACCATTGAAGACTCCCGCGGGATCGAAACTGAACTGAGCGTGGTTGAAGGGATGCAATTCGACCGCGGCTACCTGTCCCAATACATGGTAACGGACAACGACAAGATGGAAGCTGACTTGGAAAACCCATACATCTTGATCACTGACAAGAAGATTTCCAACATCCAGGACATTTTGCCAATGTTGCAGGAAATCGTGAAAGAAGGCCGCTCACTCCTAATCATCGCTGATGACGTGACTGGCGAAGCTTTGCCAACTCTTGTTTTGAACAAGATCCGCGGTACCTTCAACGTTGTTGCTGTTAAGGCTCCTGGCTTTGGTGACCGCCGCAAGGAACAACTGGCTGACATCGCTGCTTTGACTGGCGGTACGGTAATCTCTGAAGACCTGGGCCTGGAACTCAAGGACACCCAGCTCAGCCAATTGGGTCAAGCCCGCCGGGTAACTATCACCAAGGACTCAACTACTATCGTTGACGGCTCTGGCGCTAAGGAAGCCATCCAAGAACGGGTTGACACCATCAGAAAGCAAATCGAAGACACTTCTTCTGACTTCGACAAGAAGAAGCTGCAAGAACGTCTGGCCAAGCTGACTGGCGGCGTAGCCGTAATCCACGTCGGTGCTGCTACTGAAACTGAACTCAAGGAACGCCGCTACCGGGTAGAAGACGCCTTGAACGCTACCCGTGCTGCTGTTGAAGAAGGCTACGTAGCTGGTGGTGGTACTGCTTTGGTTAACGTTGAAGAAGCTGTTAAGGCAATCAAGGGTGACACTGCTGACGAACAAACCGGGATCAACATCGTGGCCCGTGCCTTGACTGCCCCAGTTCGCCAAATCGCTGAAAACGCCGGCCAAGAAGGCTCAGTCGTTGTTGACCACCTGCGCAAGGTTGACCCGGAAGTCGGCTACAACGCTGCTGAAGACAAGTATGTCAACATGATTGACGAAGGGATCATCGACCCAACCAAGGTGACCCGGTCAGCCCTGCAAAATGCCGCTTCAATCGCCGGCCTCTTGCTGACCACTGAAGCAGTTGTGGCAGAAATTCCGGAAGACAAGCCAGAAGCTGCTCCAGCTCAACCAGGCATGATGTAAAATACTGAAAATTAACACACACAAGAATTACTGTAAGAAGGGTCCAGCTTTGGCTGGGCTCTTTTTGCGTGCAGACAAGGCAAGTAGGCCGGCGAAATGCTGTATAATTGAAAGCATACGATAAGCGAGGGAGTTTTTATGCCAAGAAAAGCCACGACTCCAATGATGGAGCAATATTACCAGATTAAAGACCAGTACCCGGATGCCTTTCTCTTCTACCGGGTGGGAGATTTTTACGAACTCTATGAAGACGATGCCATCAAGGGATCACAGATTTTAGAGTTGACCCTGACTCACCGGTCAAATAAGTCGGAAAACCCGATTCCCATGGCCGGGGTGCCCCACATGGCGGTTGATTCTTATGTCAACACTTTAGTGGAAAAAGGCTACAAGGTGGCCATCTGCGAGCAATTGGAAGACCCGAAGAAGGCCAAGGGGATGGTCAAGCGGGGGATCATCCAGCTGGTTACTCCCGGCACCAAGATGGCCCAGGGGCCAGACGACAGCCAGGAAAGCAACTACCTGACCAGCGTGGTTGAAAAGGCCGGCGGCTATGGTCTGGCTTACAGCGACCTGTCGACCGGGGAGATTTTTGCCACCCACGTCAAGCACTACGCCGAGGTGGTCAACGAGCTCCTGTCTTTGAGAACCCGGGAAGTCGTTTTTGCTGGCAACCTTAGCGCCAGCGACCGGGACAGACTGCAAAAGGCCAACATCACCGTGTCTGAACCGGCAGAACTGGAAGGCGAGCATGCGGAAATTTCCTATGTCCAGCAGAAACTGACTGACTCTATGGAAAAAGCCGCCGTCCGCCAGCTGGTCGTTTACCTTTTGGCCACGCAGAAGCGGAGCCTAGCTCACCTGCAAGTGGCGGAAAGCTTTGAAATCGGCCAGTATTTACAGATGGCCAACACTGTCCAGCGGAATCTGGAACTGACCCAGTCAGCCACGACTGGCAGGAAGCAGGGCTCTTTATTCTGGGTTTTGGACAAGACCACCACGGCTATGGGGGGCCGGCTTTTAAAGCAGTGGCTGAGCCGGCCGCTCTTGTCTTTAGACCGGATTAAGCAGCGCCAGCAGATGGTGCAAGCCCTGTTGGACGACTACTTTACCAGGGAAAATATCGTTGACTCCTTGAAGGGAGTCTATGACCTGGAACGGTTGAGTGGCCGGGTGGCTTTTGGCAATGTCAACCCCCGTGAGCTCTTGCAACTGGCGAAAAGCCTAGAGGCGACCAAGCTGATCATCCAGGCCCTGGCCGAATCGGGCAATCCAGACCTGGAAAAATACGGGCAGGGGATCGACCCGCAAAGTGAACTTGCTGAGAGCATCACTAACTGCTTAGTTGACCAGCCGCCGATTTCGGCTAAAGAAGGCGGCATTATCCGGGCCGGGGTCAGCGAGGACCTGGACAAGTACAGAGAAGCCATGAATGGCGGGAAAAAGTGGCTGGCCCAGATGGAAATGGAAGAGCGGCAGAGAACCGGGATCGACAATCTGAAGATCGGCTACAACCGGGTCTTTGGCTACTTCATCCAAGTCAGCAAGGGGAATGTCGCTAAAGTGCCCCAGGACCGCTACACCAGAAAGCAGACCCTGACCAATGCTGAGCGCTACATTACCCCGGAATTAAAGGAACACGAAAACTTGATTCTGGAAGCTGAGAGCCGGTCAACTGACCTGGAATACGAGCTCTTCAGCCAGCTGAGAGAGGCTGTCAAGGCCCATATCCCGGCCTTGCAGGAACTGGGCCGGCAATTGGCGGCCCTGGACGTCTTCGTGGCCTTTGCCCAGGATGCTGAAGAGAAAAATTACTGCCGGCCAAGTTTTTCCAGCAAAAACGAAATCGCCGTTAAGAACGGCCGCCACCCGGTTGTTGAGGCAGTTTTACCAGCTGGCTCCTATATCCCTAACGACCTGGTCATGGATGAAGACACCAGTATCTACCTCATCACGGGGCCAAACATGTCTGGTAAGAGCACCTACATGAGGCAGCTGGCATTAATCGCCATCATGGCCCAGATCGGCTCCTTCGTCCCGGCAGACAGCGCCAAGCTGCCAGTTTTTGACCAGGTCTTCACCCGGATCGGGGCCGCTGACGACCTCTACTCCGGCAAGTCCACCTTCATGGTGGAAATGAGCGAGGCCAATGAGGCCCTCCAGCACGCTTCCAGCCGGTCTTTGGTCCTGTTTGACGAAATCGGCCGGGGGACGGCCACTTACGACGGGATGGCCTTGGCCGGGGCGATTATCAAGTACCTGCATGACAAGGTTGGCGCCAAGACCCTTTTTGCCACCCACTACCATGAACTGACTGAACTGGACGAAACCTTGCCGCACTTAAAGAACATCCACGTCGGAGCAACGGAAGAAAACGGCCAGCTGATCTTCCTGCACAAGATTTTGCCAGGACCAGCCGACCAGTCTTACGGGATCCACGTGGCCAAATTGGCTGGCCTGCCGCGGGCCGTTTTAAGAGAAGCCTCCAGCATGCTCAAGCGCCTGGAAGCAGAAGGAGCCCGGGAGATCAACCCAAGCCGCCAGCAGCTGGACCTCTTCAGTCCGGTGGAAGTAGTGGAAGAGAACCCGCTCAAGGCAGAGCAGGAGGAACTGTTAGACGAGATCAGCCAGGTCAACTTGAATGAAAAGACGCCGCTGGAAGTCATGCAGCTGGTAGCTGACTGGCAGCAGGCCTTGAAGGAAGAATAATGGCGAAAATTCATGAACTTTCAGAAAATCTGACCAACCAGATCGCGGCCGGGGAAGTTATCGAGCGGCCGGCCAGCGTGGTCAAGGAACTGGTCGAAAACGCGATCGATGCCCAGGCCAGCCGGATCAGGGTTGAAGTCCAGCATTCGGGCTTAAAGCAGATTTCTGTCCAAGACAACGGCAGCGGGATTGCCCCGGACCAGGTTGACCTGGCTTTTATGCGGCACGCGACCAGCAAGATTCAAGATGAGCATGACTTGTTCAATATCGCGACCTTGGGCTTTAGAGGGGAAGCCCTAGCTTCCATCGCAGCCGTAGCCCATGTGGAAATTTTGACTTCAACTGACGGGCAGACGGCCACCCGGGCAGCTTTTGCCGGCGGGGTGAAAAAGTTCCAGGAAGATGCCGGCAGCGCTAAGGGAACCAAGATCACGGTCGGGGATATTTTTTACAATACTCCGGCCCGGCTGAAGTATCTGAAGAGCCCGAAGACTGAACTCTTGAAGATTGTGGATATTGTCAACCGGATTGCCCTGGGGCACCCGGAAATCAGCCTGACTTTGGCCAGCGACGGGAAAGTCTTGCTCAGAACGCCCGGTAACGGCAACTTAAAGCAGGACGTGGCCAATATTTATGGCCGCAAAGTCGCCGAAAAAATGCTGACGGTGGAAAATGAGGACCCGGACTTTACCCTCTATGGCCTGGTGTCAGAAGCAAACTTGACCCGGTCATCCCGCAACTTTATCTCGATTTTGCTCAATGGCCGCTACATCAAGAACTACCAGCTCTCCAGTGCCCTTTTGGACGGCTACGGCAACAAATTGGGGGGCAAGTACCCGATCGCGGTCTTGGCGATTGAGGCTGATCCCCTCTTAGTCGACGTCAACGTCCACCCGACTAAGGAAGAAGTCCGCCTGTCCAAGGAAAAAGAGCTCAGCCGCTTGATCACCAGTGCCGTGACTGAGGCTTTAATGGATGAGGACGAGGCCAGCCCGCTTTTTCAGCTGACTCCTTTTAAAGACAAGACCCAGTTGGACCAATTGGAATTCAACTTAAAACCAAACGTGGTCGACACCCGCCGGCCAGATGACTTCCAGCTGGAAGTCTCCCAGGTGGCTGAGCCGGAAGGCAAAACAGATATAACTAATAAAAAAGAAACAGAGACAAAAGAAACAAAAGAAACAGCAGAGAAGAAAGAAAATAAACAAGAAGAGAAAGAAGAAGAGAAAGAAGAAAAAACTTCTGCTCCGGAATACGTGGACTTAAACCAGGTCAGAGAAGATGACCAATATGTCTTAACCAAGAGCTGGGACCAGCATGTCAAGGAACAGACGGCCCTGCCGCCTTTTGCGGGCGGAGAGGAAGCCGCTAGCCCGGTCACGTCAAAGGCTGACCAGCTGCTAAGGCAACACCTGCCGGCCCTGCGCCTTTTGGGCCAGATGGGGGGATATCTCCTGGCTGAACACGGGGGCGACCTTTACCTGCTTGACCAGGTGGCGGCCAGAAGACGGCTGGAGTACGACCAGATTTTAGCCAGCCTGGAAAAAGACGAGAACTACCAGCAAGGCTTGCTTGAGCCTTTGGTCTTTGACTTCAGCGTCTATGACTACCAGAAATTAAAAGACCAGCTGCCCCTTTTGCGCCAGCTGGGCCTGGAGATGGAAGACTTTGGCCAGAACACCCTCTTGATGCACTCTTACCCAACCTGGCTGAAAGGGGAAGTCACCGTGCAGGTCAGGGAGCTCTTAGACCAGCTCTTGTCCAGCCGGGAAAACGATGGAAAAAGTCTCTTGAAGCTGGTGGCGGCTAAGGCGGCGGAAAGCAATGTTTCCCGCCGGGTCAATTTAACCGGCGCTGAAGCCGCCGATCTGCTTCTCCGTTTGCAGACGGCCAGCGACCCTTACCGGGATGCCAGCGGCCAGGTCGCCGTCGTCCGCTTGAGCCAGAATGATTTAAGCAAGCTTTTTAAGAAAGGGAAGTGACAAAACTAGATGTACGAGTATTTTGAGGGCACCATTACCGTGGTTAATCCGGCCTATGTCGTGATTGAAGTGGCTGGAATCGGCTACCGGATCCTGACCCCGACCCCTTATGCCTATAAAAATGGGGACAAGGCCCGGATCTACGTTGAACAGGTCGTCCGGGAAAACGGGATGACCCTCTATGGCTTCAAGAGCCAGCAAGACAAGGTCCTCTTCAACAAGCTTAATGAAGTTTCCGGGATCGGTCCTAAGTCTGCCCTGGCCATCATGGCCGCTGAAGACAACGGAGCCCTGGCTTCCGCCATTGAGAGCGGCGAAGTTTCCTACTTGACCCGTTTCCCGGGGATCGGTAAGAAAACGGCATCCCAGATCGTCCTGGACTTGCGGGGGAAGATGGGCAACTATGTGGCGGAAAACCTCTTTACCGAAGATGAACCGGTTAAGTCTGTTTTCCCAGCCCTGGAAGACGCTCTTCTGGCCCTTGGGGCTTTGGGCTACAGTCAAAAGGAAGTTGACCGGATCAAGCCGAAACTGAAGAAATTGCCGGAAATGTCCGCTGACGAATACATCAAGCAGGGGCTGGGCCTTTTGCTGAAGAAATAAGGGAGTAAAGGGAAATGACGGAAGAACATTTGACCAGCCAGGAAGCCGCCGAAGGCGAGGAAGCGGTGGAACTGTCCTTACGGCCCCAGCTGCTCAGCCAGTATATCGGGCAAGGGCATGTCAAAAAGGACATGGAAGTCTACATCCAGGCCGCCCGCCAGCGTGACGAGGCCCTGGACCATGTCCTTCTTTATGGCCCGCCAGGTTTAGGTAAAACCACCCTGGCCTTTGTTATTGCCAATGAATTGGGGGTCAACTTAAAAAGCACCAGCGGTCCGGCCATCGAGCGGGCCGGGGACCTGGTGGCCCTCTTAACTGACCTTGAGCCGGGGGATGTCTTGTTTATCGACGAAATCCACCGCCTGGCCAAGCCGGTTGAAGAAGTCCTCTATTCAGCCATGGAAGACTTTTACATCGATATCGTGGTTGGGGAAGGGCAGACGACTCATGCAATCCACTTGCCTCTGCCGCCTTTTACCTTGATTGGGGCAACCACCCTGGCCGGGCAGTTGTCGGCGCCTCTGCGCGACCGCTTCGGGATCGTTGAGCACATGCAGTACTACCAGGTCGAAGACTTGGAAAAAATCATCCTCCGCTCAAGCGAGGTCTTCCACACCAAGATTTCCCCGAAAGCTGCTCATGAACTGGCCCGCCGGTCCCGGGGAACGCCCCGGGTGGCCAACCGCCTTTTAAAGCGGGTGCGGGACTTTGCGGAAGTCAAGGGAGAAAAAGAAATCTCCCTGGAAACCACGGCCATGGCCTTAAAGCAGCTGCAAGTCGACAGTGCCGGCTTGGACCAGACTGACCGCAAGCTGCTGAGAACCATGATCTTAAGCTATGGGGGCGGCCCGGTCGGGATCCGGACCCTGGCTTCCAATATCGGGGAAGACCGGGAGACGATCGAGTCCCTGTATGAGCCATATCTTTTGCAAAACGGCTTTATCGTCATGACCCCAAGGGGGCGGGTAGTGACCCAGAAGGCCTACCAGCAGCTGAATTTGCCCCTGCCGGGCGAGGAAGAATAGCAAAAAAATCTGGTTTACAGTATAATGTTCGTTAAAGCCTTTTGGCATCTGCCAAAAAGCGGCAAATAAATTTTATGAGGTGGATAATTTGAATACTTTTGCATTAGCCGCAGCCAACAGCGGTGCTGGCAGCAGCATCTTCATGCTGGTTATGCTGGCCGTTTTGTTTGGTTTTACTTACTTTACGATGATCAAGCCGCAAAAGAAGCAGCAACAGCAGCGCCAGGAAATGATGAATCAGCTCAAGAAGGGCGACAGCGTGGAAATGGTCGACGGCCTGCGCGGCAAGATCGACTCAATCAACGATGCTGACAAGACTATCGTCTTGGACGCTGACGGCATTTACCTAACCTTCTCCAGACTGGCAGTCAGAACTGTTTTGAAGCAAGCTGACGCAAGTGAAGCTGAAGCAGCCAAGCCAGCAGAAGAAAAGGCTGAAGCAGCCAAGACTGAAGAAGCAGAAGATAAGGCAGAAGACAAAGACAGTCAAGAGTAAACGAACAAAACGTTCCTTCGGGGACGTTTTTGCTTTGCCTGCGCCGATAAATTGCTAAAATAGTTAGTAGTTGATTTTTTTGAGGTACTATAATGAACAATATTCCAACAGTAATGATCCTTTTCGGCGGCAGCGGCGACCTGGCCCACCGCAAGATCTATCCGGCCCTCTTCAATCTCTACCGCCGGAATGTCATTCACGACAATTTTGCCGTTATCGGCACTGCCCGGCGGCCATGGTCGCATGAATACCTGCGCGAGCAGGTGGCCCAAGCTGTTCATGAAAGCTGGGAAGAGGTCGACGAAGCGCAGCTGACGGAATTTGCCAGCCACTTTTACTACCAGTCCCACGACGTAACCAACGTTGAACACTACGTAACTTTGAAGCAATTGGCCCAGGAACTGGATGAGCGCTATGAATGCGGCGGCAACCGCATCTTCTACATGGCCATGGCCCCAAGCTTCTTTGGGACGATTGCCGAACACATTGCCGACCAGCATTTGACCGGGACCGGCTTCAACCGCCTGGTGGTTGAGAAGCCATTCGGGACTGACCTGGCCAGTGCGGAAGTCTTGAACCAGCAGATCCGCAATTCTTTTGCTGAAGACCAGGTCTTCCGAATCGACCACTACCTGGGTAAGGAAATGGTGCAGAATATCCTGCCTCTGCGCTTTGGCAACTCCTTGTTTAAGCGGATTTGGAACGCCGACGCGGTTAAAAATGTCCAGGTTACCCTGGCTGAACGGCTGGGCGTTGAAGCCCGGGGCGGCTACTATAACAGCTCCGGTGCCCTGCGGGACATGGTTCAGAACCACATCATGCAGATCATCACCCTTTTGGCCATGCCGGAGCCAAAAGACTTGTCTGACAAGGCCATCCACGCGGCTAAAGAAGACCTTTTGGCATCTTTAGTTATCCCAGATGAAAAAGCCGTCAGCGAAAACATCATCCGCGGCCAGTATCTGGGGACGGAAACCACTTTTGAATATGTCAAAGAGCCGAACGTGGCGGAAGACTCCAAGACGGAAACTTACGTGGCTGGCCGTTTGGAATTTAGCAAGGGGCCTTTGGCTGGCGTGCCGATTTACTTCCGAACTGGCAAGGAAATGCGGGAAAAGAAGACCCGGGTGGACGTGGTCTTTAAGGATGAAGCTGGCCTGTATGGCGATAAGGCTAAGACCAACGTACTGACTATTGAGATTGACCCGGTCAACCAGGTATACTTCCGCTTAAACGGCAAGATTGTTGCTGGCGGTGACCTCCGTCTTGAAAGATTCCGCTACCGCTACAGCGAAGATGAACAAGCTGAGGTGCCAGACGGCTATGAACGTTTGATCCACGACGTCTTTGTCAACGACTCCACCAACTTTACCAAGTGGGAAGAACTGAAGCAGTATTGGAGATTCGTGGACGCGGTTGAAGCTGCCTGGCAAAAGCAAAACGCTGCCGGCGAAAAGCCGGTCAAGTACCGTCCTTACGGCATGGGGCCGGATACCAGCAAGATCTTTGCGGATCCTGAGGATGGCTGGATCTACAAGTAATGGCCGATATTGACCTTTTGCCCAGGAACGATTTTTCCCGCCGGATCATCCACTTGGACATGGACGCTTTCTATGCTTCAGTTGAAATGCGGGACCGGCCGGAATTGGCGAATAAGGCAGTCGTGATTGCCCAGGACCCCCGGAAAACTGGCGGCCATGGCGTGATCGCCACCGCCAACTACCGGGCCAGAAAGTACGGGGTCGGGTCAGCCATGGCGGCCGCCCAAGCCGTCAAGCTGATTCCAGCTGAAGAACTGGTTTTCGTTGAACCCGATTTCGCGAAATACCACCGGGTTTCCGGGCAAGTGCACGGCTTAATGCACGAACTGACCGACCAGATCGAAAGCGTGGCGCTGGACGAAGCATATATGGACGTGACCCGGAGCAAGATCCCCGGCAAAAGCGCCCTGGAGCTGGCCAGCTATTTGCAAGAGCAGATCTTCCGTCAGCTGCATTTGACCTCATCTTTTGGGGTCAGCTACAACAAGTTTTTGGCCAAGATGGGGTCAGAATACGCCAAGCCTTTTGGCCGCACTTATCTTGCCCCGGACCGGGCCCAGGACTTTTTAGACAGGCAGGAGATCAAGAGATTCCCCGGCATCGGCAAGAAGACCCAGGAGCGGCTAAAGGAAGCCGGAGTTTTGACCGGCCGCGACATCAGAAATTACGGGCTCAGCCGCCTTTTAAAAGACTATAAGAAGTCCGGCTACTACATGGCCCTGCATGCTTATGGCATTGACTTAAGCCCCGTCCAAGCCTCCAGGCAGCGCAAGTCCCTGGGCAAGGAGCGGACTTTTGAACCGGTAATCTATGACCCGGACCGAGCTGATGCCTACTTAAAGGACTTCAGCCAGACGGTGGCGGCTGAACTAAAGGAGAGAAATCTTTTAGCCCGGGTGGTCGTTTTAAAGGTCCGCGACCGCAATTTTAAAACTATCACCCGCCGGCAGCAGATCCAGCCGACCAGTGACCCGGAAGTCTTTTACCAGCTGGCCAAGGAGCTCCTGGCCCGGGAACCGGAATTCCTGGCTGAAGGCATCCGCCTCTTGGGCCTGTCAGCCGGCGAACTTGAAGAAAAACATTACCAGGAAATCAGTCTTTTTGCAGATGAATAGCTAAAAGGCTGATTTTTTGCTAAAATGAAATTTTGAACTCATAAGGCAGAAAGGACCCCGCGATGAACACTTTTGACGAAATATTTAGTAAGATTAAGCAATATCCAACCATTATCCTCCACCGGCACACCAATCCCGACCCGGACGCTATCGGCTCCCAGGCCGCTTTAGCCAAGAGCCTGCGCCTGCAGTTCCCGGACAAGAAGATTCTCTGCACCGGGGAAAATGACGTCGGTGACCTGGACTGGATCAACACCATGGACGAAGTCAAGGATGAAGACTACCAAGGCGCCCTGGTGATCACGACTGACACGGCCAACACGCCGCGGATCTCTGACCAGCGCTACCGGCTGGGGGACTACCTGATCAAGATTGACCACCACCCGGACGTTGACCCATATGCTGACATGTCTTACGTTGACTCAAAAGCCGCTGCTACCTGTGAAATCATCGCTGACTTTATCGAAGCAGAAGGCCTGCCCCTTAACCAGGAAATCGCCCTGGCCCTCTACGCCGGTATTATCGGTGACACTGGCCGCTTTATGTATGACGCGACCAGCGCCCACACCTTCGAAGTAGTATCCCGCTTGATGGAGACGGGGATCGACATCTCCCAAATTGCCAGAAACGAAAGTGAAGTTACCTTCCAGCAGGCCAAGCTGCAGAGCCTGGCCCTGGAGAAAATGCAGCTGGACGAAAGCGGCCTGGTCGCTATCGCCGTAATTAGCCAGGCTGACTTAAAGGCCCTGGGCGTTACCCAGCCGCAAGCTTCAGTCACTGTTTCAACCCCGGGCCGGATCAAGGGGATTCTGACCTGGCTGGTCATCGTGGAAAAAGAAGACGGTACTTACCGGGTCCACTACCGGTCAAAGGGTCCGCACATCCACAAGCTGGCTGAAGCCCACGACGGGGGCGGCCATGAATTAGCCTCTGGGGCAACGGCCCATGACCAGGTGGAAATCGACCAGATTTTTCAGGAATTAGTTGAAGTAACCAAGAAATACAAGGAAGACCATGAATAACATTTTTACTGATACCCGCTTAAGAAGCGAAATCCGCCAGGGCCTGGCCAAGATCGGCTTTGCTAAACCGACTCCGGTGCAGGAAAAAGTCATCCCGGCCATGCTGAAAGGCGAAAGCGTGATCGTCCAGGCGGCTACGGGGAGCGGGAAAACCCACGCCTACTTGATCCCGATTTTAAACGCCATTGATGAAGACGCCCGCTATGTCCAGGCCATCGTCACGGCTCCCAGCCGGGAACTGGCTGACCAGCTCTACCGGGTGGCCCGCCAGCTGCGGGATAATTCCGGTTTAAGCATCGCCATTGCCCACCTGGCCGGGGGCAGCGACCGGGACCGGCAGATCGCCAGATTTGAACAGAACAAGCCCCAGTTGGTTATCGCTACGCCGGGCCGGCTTTTGGACTTTGCTGACAAGAAGATCCTGCTTTTGGACCAGGTCAAGAACTTTGTCATCGACGAAGCCGATATGACCCTGGACTTGGGCTTCCTGGCCGATGTGGACAAGATTGCCGCCCGCCTGCCAAAGGACGTGGTCATGTCCGCCTTTTCAGCCACGATTCCGGTCAAGCTGACCAACTTTTTACGCAAGTACATGGCCAAGCCGGAAGAAATCGTGATCGACAATCCGGCAGTTATTGCCCCAACCATCAAAAACGACCTCTTGGACATCGGCAGCAAGGACAGAAAGAAGATCGTCTACAAGCTTTTGACCATGGGCCAGCCTTACCTGGCCCTGGTTTTCGCCAATACCAAGCAGATGGTTGACGAACTGGCTGACTACCTGACTAAGCAAGGGCTTAAGGTGGCCAAGATCCACGGCGGCATTACCGAACGGGAAAGAAAGCGGACCCTGCGGGAAGTCCGGGCCGGCCAGTACCAGTATGTCGTCGCCAGCGACCTGGCTGCCCGGGGGATCGACCTGCCTGGCGTCAGCCTGGTGATCAACTATGAGATTCCCAAGGAGCTGGAATTCATTATCCACCGGATCGGCCGGACTGGCCGGAACGGCCTGCCGGGCCACGCCGTGACTTTGGTCAGGGAAGAAGAGATGAACAGGGTGGGGGCCTTGGAGCACATGGGCGTTCACTTTGACTTCGTTGAAATCAAGGACGGGGCACTCGCTCCGCGGACTCACTACCGCCGCCGGGACAACCGGACGGCTGCAAACCGCCAGCTTGACCCCCACATGAGGGGCGTGGTCAAGAAGGTCAAGTCCAAGCGCAAGCCTGGCTATAAGAAGAAGATCAAGCAGGCGATTCAAGAAGATAACCGCAAGAAGCGGAAGATTGAAGCCCGCCACGAAATGCGCCACCAAAAGCGCCTCCGTAAGCGCAAGCGCGAGCAAAACCGTTGACATTTTTTCTATAAGTAGTAAAATTAGGGACGTTTAAGATATGTTTTCTGTCTAGGCGATTCAAAGAGAGAACCGGCAGCTGGGAAGGGTTTATCACCAGGCAGGAAATGCTCCTTAAAGTGATTAATTTAAGATAACCAAGAGGTAACAAGCATTGTTGCAATCAAGGTGGTACCGCGTCTAGAGCGTCCTTGAAGAAGGCAAACATGCTTGTTTTTTGTGTTTTTAGGAGATTTTGATGAAAAAGTTAAACAGTTCAGAATTTCGGCAAATGTTCCTCGACTTTTTTGCTGAACACGGCCACATGGTCATGCAGTCAGCCAGCTTGATTCCAAAGGATGACCCGACTTTGCTCTGGATCAACTCCGGGGTGGCAACCATGAAGAAGTACTTCGACGGCTCAGTTGTGCCAAAGAACCGCCGGATTACCAGCTCACAAAAGTCAATCAGAACCAACGACATTGAAAACGTCGGTAAGACTGCCCGCCACCAAACCTTGTTTGAAATGCTGGGCAACTTCTCAGTTGGTGACTACTTCAAGGAAGAAGCGATTCCTTGGGCCTGGGAATTTTTGACCAGTCCTGACTGGCTGGACCTGGACAAGGACAAGCTTTACGTAACTGTTTACCCTAAGGATACTGAAGCTCACCGGATCTGGCATGAAGTCGTCGGCTTGCCGGAAAGCCACATCGTGCAATTGGAAGACAACTTCTGGGACATCGGTGAAGGCCCATGTGGTCCTGACTCAGAAATCTTCTACGACCGTGGCCAGGAAAACAATGACGTGCCAGAAGACGACCCGGAAAACTACCCAGGCGGGGAAAACGCCCGTTACCTGGAAATCTGGAACATCGTCTTCTCAGAATTCAACCACCTGCCAGACGGCAGCTACGTTGAACAGCCACACAAGAACATCGATACCGGGATGGGTCTGGAACGTGTCCTGTCTATCCTGCAAGATGCCCCGACCAACTTTGAAACCGACCTCTTCCTGCCAATCATCCACGCTACTGAAGAAATGAGCGCGGGCAAGAAGTACGGCGCAAACAAGGCTGACGACACTTCCTTCAAGATTATCGCTGACCACATCCGGGCTATCTCCTTTGCCATCGGTGACGGGGCTCTGCCAGGCAACACTGGCCGCGGCTACGTTTTGCGCCGGCTTTTGCGGCGGGCAGCCTTGAACGGCCGCAAGCTAGGCATCGACGGCGCCTTTCTTTACAAGCTGGTGCCAGTTGTCGGCGACATCATGAAGAGTCACTACCCAGAAGTCAGCGACCAGGCTGAATTCATCAGCAAGGTCATCAAGAACGAAGAAGACCGCTTCGGTGTAACTTTGGAAGCCGGCTTGACTTTGCTGGACGACTTGATCGACAAGGCCGAAAACAGCGAAGACAAGACCATCTCCGGCAAGGACGCCTTCAAGATGTTCGACACTTACGGCTTCCCATACGAATTGACGGTTGAAGCTGCTGAAGACAAGGGCTTGAAGGTTGACAAGGATGGCTTTGACGCCGAAATGGAAGCGCAGAAGGAACGTGCCCGCAAGGCCCGGGGTAACCTGCAATCCATGGGTTCACAAGACGAAACCTTGATGAAAATCAAGGACAAGAGCGTCTTTGAATACGGGGTCTATGAAGAAGAAAGCCAGCTGGTTGACATCATCGTTGACGACAAGCTGGTGGACAAGGCTGACGGTGAAAAGGCAACCTTGATCTTCGACAAGACGCCATTTTACGCTGAACGGGGCGGCCAGGTGGCTGACCACGGTGACATCTACGACCAGGAAGGCAACTTAGTTGCCCGGGTAGTTGACGTTCAGCACGCGCCTAACGACCAGAACCTGCACTTTGTCGACGTGATCCTGCCACTTGTAAAGGGGCAGACCTACAAGCTGAAGATTGACCGGGCGCGCCGGGAAGGCCTCCGCCACTCCCACTCAGCTACCCACCTCTTGCACGCCGCCTTGCGGCAAGTATTGGGTGAACACACCCACCAGGCCGGGTCAGTTGTTGAACCAGACTACTTGAGATTCGACTTCACTTCCCTTGACCCAATCACGCCAAGAGAATTGAAGAATGTTGAAAAGATCGTCAACGAAAAGATCTGGGAATCAATCCAAGTCAAGACCACGGAAACTGATCCGGAAACCGGTAAGAAGATGGGGGCCTTGGCTCTGTTTGACGGCAAGTACACTGATAAGGTCAGAGTCGTGCAAATGGATGACTTCTCCATCGAATTCTGCGGGGGTACTCACTGTGACAACACCTCCCAAATCGGCGTCTTCAAGATTATTTCTGAACAAGCCATCGGTGCCGGGGTCAGAAGAATTGAAGCCGTAACTTCCAAGCTGGCTTACGAATACTTAGCTGGCCGCTCAGACATCCTGGACCAGATCCAGGCTCAAGTTAAGGCCACTAAGGCTGAAGACATCCAAAGCAAGATTGCCAGCCTGCAAGAAGAACTCAGAAGCGCTGAAAAGCAAAACGCCGCTTACAAAGCCCAAATCAACGCTTCCAAGGCCGGCAAGATCTTTGATCAGGTCAAGACGGTTGGTGACTTGACGGTTATCGCTACGATCGCTGACGTCAAGGGGATGAACGACTTGCGGGAAATCGCTGACCAATGGAAGAGCGAAGGCAAGTCTGACGTCTTGATCCTGGGCGCTAAGTCTGAAGACAAGGCCAACATGCTGATCAGCCTGGGCCAAAAGGCCCTGGACAAGGGTCTGAAGGCCGGCGACTTGATCAAGAGCGTGGCTGCTATCTTTGGCGGTGGCGGCGGCGGCCGGCCAAACATGGCCCAAGCCGGCGGCAAGAAGCCAGAAGGCCTGCAGGATGCCATCGATGCTGCAGTCAGCCAGCTGGACTAATTAAGCTAAAATAATTGAGTTAAGGAAAATTTTTAAGTAGAATAGACAAAAGAGGGGGAATAACAATGAGTTCGCTTGATAAGACGATGCACTTTGATTTTAATCAGAATAAGGGAAAGAACATCCGCGACACTCTGGAAGACGTATACAAGGCCCTGGAAGAAAAGGGCTACAGCCCGATCAACCAAATCGTGGGTTACCTGCTTTCAGGCGACCCAGCGTACATCCCACGCCACAACGACGCCCGGAACCTGATCTTGAAGCACGAACGCGATGAAATCATCGAAGAACTGGTCAAGAGCTACCTGGACAAGGACAAGTAATGCGCCTGCTGGGTTTGGACGTCGGCTCCAAGACCATCGGGGTGGCCGTCAGTGATCCCTTGGGCATCACCGCCCAGGCAGTGATGACGATCCCGATTGATGAAGACCGGCACAATTTCGGCATGCGGTCTTTAAAGAAGCTGGTCCGCGAATATGAAGCGGACGGCTTTGTCCTGGGCCTGCCTAAGAACATGGACGGAACGGCCGGCCGGTCGGTCAGCCGGAGCAAGGCCATGGGCGAGCGCCTGGAACAGAAGTTCGGCTTGCCAGTCTACTATGACGATGAACGCTTGACGACCGTGGCCTCAGAGAGGATTTTGGTTGAAGAGGCGGGAATGCATGATCGCCGGCAGCGCAAGGAGGTCGTTGACCAAATGGCAGCTGTGTTGATTTTGCAGAACTATTTGGATTTACAGCGAAAGGAATAACTATGGCTTTTGAAGTTAGCGCCGAAGATCAAGACAGACAATTGACCTTGATCGATGAAGACGGCAATGAAGAATTATTTGAAGTATTGTTTACTTTCCATTCTGACGACAATGACAAGTCCTACATCCTGCTTTACCCGGCAGCTGTAGAAGATGACGACGAAATTGAAGTCCAGGCTTTCAGCTACGACGCCGATGAAGATGGCGACGTAACCAGCAGCGACCTGCACGAAATCACTTCTGACGCTGAATGGGACATGGTTCAAGGGGTGCTCAACACCTTCCTTGAAGATGACCGTTTGAGCGGTGAGGATTCTGCAGAATAAGAAAGAAGCGGGTGCTTAGCCCGCTTTTTTTGTTAGGAAAATTTTTTAGATAAAATTACTGAGATGATGAATCATAAAATTTTAGACATTCTGGAATACCAGGAAATTAGCAGCCGCCTGGCTGAACAAGCGGTAACGGCTCCGGCCAAGAGCAAGGCCTTGAACCTCCAGCCCGCCAGCGACCGGGAGACGGTCAGCCGGGCCTTAAGCGAAACCAAGGCCCTGGTTGACTTGGACCGGATCAAGGGCCAGCTGCCTTTGACCGACTTTCAAGATGTTGCGCCCAGCCTCAAGCGTTTGAAGGTCAAGGCCGACTTGAACGCCCTGGAATTAGGCAATATCCTGCTGATTTTCACCCTGGCCCAGGAAAGCAGCCGCTTTGTAGAAGACGCGGAAGAAAATAAGACCTTGGACCTGGCGGCGATTGAAACTTTGCTGGATGACCTGGAATTGCCGGATGACCTTTACCGGCGCCTGCGGACTTCGCTGACTTATGACGGGGAAGTCCTGGATACCGCTTCAGCTGACCTGGCCCGCCTACGCCACGGCCGCCTGGCCACGGAAGCGGAAATCAAGGAAAAGATGACCGCCTACACCAAGGGCAAGAACGGCCAGTACCTGTCTGAGCAGATCGTGACCATCCGGGACGACCGCTACGTTATCCCGGTCAAGCAGGAATACCGCTACAAGTTCGGCGGGGTGGTCCACGACCAAAGTGCCTCTGGCCAGACCTTGTTTGTTGAACCGGCTGCCATCCTGCCGTTAAACAACCGCCTGCAAAACTTGCTGGCTGAAGAGCGGCAGGAAATCCACCGGGTTCTGCATGAACTGTCTCTGGACGCCAGAGAAGAAATGGAAGCTATCAAGCGGGTGGCCGCGGCTTTAAGCGAATTGGACTTCCTCCAGGCCAAGGCCAAGCTGGCCAAGCAGATGCGGGCCAGCCAGCCGGCTTTGTCTGCTGACCAGTCCTTTAAGCTTCTGGGGGCCCGTCACCCCTTGATTGATCCAGACAAGGTCGTGGCCAATGACATTGCTTTAGGCCAGGACTTTGACACGATTTTGATCACCGGGCCCAACACTGGTGGTAAAACGATCACTTTGAAGACGGCAGGCTTGCTCCAGCTGATGGCCCAGTCCGGTCTCTTTATTCCGGCTAATGAGGGCTCCAGCGTGGCGGTTTTTGACCAGATTTTTGCTGATATTGGGGACGAACAGTCAATCGAGCAGTCGCTGAGTACTTTTTCATCCCATATCAACGATATCGTGGCGATCATGAAGCGGGTCAGCGACCAAAGCCTGGTCCTGATCGACGAAATCGGGGCCGGGACCGACCCGGAAGAAGGGGCCCGCCTGGCCATCTCAATTTTGGACTTCTTCAGAAAGAAGGGGGCCAAGATCATCGTCACGACCCACTACCCGGAACTCAAGCTCTATGGCTATAACAGAGAGCGGACCACCAACGCCTCCATGGAATTTGACATCAAGACCCTGTCGCCGACCTACCGCCTGCAGATGGGGATCCCGGGTCACAGTAATGCCTTTGCCATTGCCCGCCGGCTGGGCATGCGGGAAGACGTGGTGGCCGGGGCTGAGAAGCTGATGAGCAGCGATGATTCTGACATCAACCACATGATCGACGAATTAAACAAGCAGACCAAACTGGTCACGGAAAACAAGCAGAAGCTGCAGACCAGCCTGGACCGGGCCAAGCAGCTGGAAAAGAAGCTGCAGGATGCCCTGGATATCTACAACCAGCGGGTCCAAAAGCAGCTGGACTTTGCCTTGGACCAGGCCAATGAAATCGTGGCCAAGAAGCGCAAGAAGGCCGACAAGATCATCGCCGAGCTGGAGGAAGCCCGCAAGGAAGGGATGCAGGTCAAGACCAACCAGCTGATGGACGCCAAGGGCGAATTCAATCAGCTGGCCAAGCAGGAGGCCAACCTGGCCAAAAACAAGGTCCTGCAAAAGGAAAAGAAACGCCACCACGTCCAGGTGGGTGACAAGGTCAAGGTCCTGTCTTACGGGCAGACCGGGACGGTGACCAAGCAGCTGGGTGAGCATGACTATGAGGTTTCCTTGGGCCGGATCAAGCTCAAGGTGACCGACAGGGACATCGACAAGCTGGCCGCCGGGCAGAAGCAGCAGGCCCAAAGACGGGCCACTTCTGCCTCCCGGTCCAGCCGGGCCCGCAGTTCCCTGGATCTTAGAGGGCAGCGCTATGAAGAGGCCATGGTCAATTTGGACCGGTACTTTGACACCATCCTTTTGTCCGGCCTTAGCACGGTCACGATCATCCACGGGATCGGGACCGGGGCCATCCGGCAGGGGGTCCAGCAGTATCTCAAGCGCAACAAGCATGTCAAGACCTACAGCTACGCGCCAGCCAATGAAGGCGGGACCGGGGCCACGATCGTGACCTTAAAGTAGGCAATCTACTTGCAAAAAGTAAGTAAGTCTAGTAAACTTAAAGCAGTAAGTAGATAATAATGTTTTTCAGATTAACGAATTTGAGGTATTTATATGGTAGATGAAATTACTGACGCAACTTTTGAAGAAGAAACCAAGGATGGCTTAGTTCTGGTTGACTTTTGGGCAACCTGGTGCGGTCCTTGCCGGATGCAGTCACCAGTCATCGAAGCTTTGGCTGAAGAAAGACAAGACGTGCACTTCACTAAGATGGACGTTGACGACAACCCGGAAACGGCCAAGAACTATGGCATCATGGCCATCCCAACCCTCTTGATCAAGAAGGACGGGCAAGTGGTTGACCGCTTGACTGGCTATACTCCAAAGGAAAAGCTGAACGAAATTCTTGACCAGTACACTGACTAAGAAATAAGCATGTTAAAAGACCAGAGCCATTGGCTCTGGTCTTTTTCGTTTGTATTTTCTTTATCTTGCTGAATTTGCTTGTTAGAAGAAGGCGGTGATCTGAACGGTCTCTTTCTTGTCGTCGATGGCGATTTCGGCTTCAGCTGACCGGCCCCGGTTCTGTTCAACCGCTTCGGCGATCATTCCGCTTTCCATGGAGAATTCCCGGCTGCCGGCGGCCAGGCGGTCGCTGATTGGCTGCCCGCTCAAGGAGAAGATGACTGAGGAGCGGCGCTCCTTGACAATGGTTAAATTGCCGAATTCAGCCATCTTGAAGAATTCGCTTAAGTCTTCAAATTCACTCAAGGCATATTTGCGGGTGATCCGCTTGCCGGCCCAGTAGAGAATCGCCGGCGTGTCTCCACCTAAAATGGTTGGCAACAAGAAGTCGCGGTATAGTTGATTAACAAAGTATACGTGGTCGTTGTGTTCTGACATAATCCTCATCCTTATTCTCTGTTTTTATTCTACCTTAAATATTACAGGATGGTGAAATTATTTAACAAGTTTTAGAAAAAGGCTAGGAAATCGCCGAAAAAAAGAAAAAAGTTCCTGTCGGCTGAAAAAGCGGTGAAAATAGCAGAAATTACTCTATTTGTAAGTTCGAAAAGGCTTGAATAAGTGGTAAAATTTCAGTAGAGAGATTTTTTATATTTTGAAATGATAGGAGTACCATATGACTCAAGTACTATTGTTTGCTACAGATAATCAAAACAAGGTTAAGGAAGTGCAAGAAGCTTTCAAGCAGGCTGGTCTGGACATTGAGCTTAAATCAAATGCAGATTTGGACAACCCGCCATACGTTAACGAAAAGGGGACGACTTTTGAAGCTAATGCTAAGCTGAAGGCGCACGCTTTGGCAGACTACAGCAAGCTGCCAACTCTGGCTGACGACTCAGGCTTGCAGGTTGCTAAACTGAACGGCGCTCCTGGCGTACACTCAGCCCGTTACGGCGGTGAGGCCCACAACGATGCCAGAAACAACGCTAAGCTTTTGGCAGCCTTGGGCGGGGTTCCGCAAGACGAGCGCCAAGCCAAGTTTGTCACTACCCTTGTTTTGACCATGCCAGGCCACGAAGACAAGGACTTGGTTGTAACTGGCACCTGCGAAGGTGAAGTTCTGGCAATTCCGCGCGGCAAGGGCGGCTTCGGCTACGACCCGCTCTTCTACGTACCAAGCAAGGGCAAGACTTTCGCCGAAATGACCACTGA
The DNA here is from genome assembly GCF_024701915.1 of Lactobacillus leichmannii. Lineage (NCBI taxonomy): Bacteria > Bacillati > Bacillota > Bacilli > Lactobacillales > Lactobacillaceae > Lactobacillus > Lactobacillus leichmannii. The sequence goes on from NZ_QOCY01000022.1 coordinate 49,581, forward strand.
AGAAAAGAACGAAGTCTCCCACCGGGGCAAGGCAGTCAAGGCTTTGATCGAAGAACTGCCAGCTTGGCTCGCTCAATTCAACTAAGATCAAAGAAAAATGCTGGGCCGCGGCTCAGCATTTTTAGATCAAGCTTTTTTACTGTTGTTGATGATAACCGGTTCCTGGCCAAATTTGACCTGGTTGGCCCGTAAGTATTGCAGGTAGGTCTGCCAGTAGGCCTGGCGGATTTTGCCTTCAAAGCCCGGCTTGACCTGGAAGTGGACCCGGTAGGTGATCGTCTGCCCCTGCTGGCCGATGACCCCGATCTGGGTTGGTCCGCTGACCAGTTTGTCATGCCAGGCAAGCAGATCTTCATCAGCCTGGTCAAGCAGGCTGGCCAGCTGCTTTAAGTCGGTGTCTGCATCCAGGTTCAGGTCCAAGTTAAGGCCAATCCCGCCGTGGGTTAGGTTTCTGACGATGGAAATCTGCCGGTTGGGGATGAAGATCAAGGTGCCGTCAGTGGTGACGATCTGGGTGGTTCTGAGGCCCAGCTGGGTCACGGTCCCGGCTTCAGTCCCGATCTCGACATTGTTGCCGACATCGTACTGGCCTTCACTGAGGATAAAGAAGCCGTTGACCAGGTCGCTCATGAAGCCCTGGGCCCCAAGGCCGATGGCCAAAGAGAAGATCCCGGCACTGGCAATCAAGGTGCCGACGGGGATGCCCAGGATGGTTAAGATGGAGTAGACATAGAAGAAGACCATGGTGTAGTGGAAGAGGCTGTTCACCAAGGCTGAGATGGTCTGGGACCTTTTGGAGAGGACAAGCTTGTCGTTGTGCTTATCCAGGTAGCGCTTGATAATTTTCCGACCAAAATGGCTGACCAGGTAGAAGACCAGGGTCGAAATCAGCAGCTTCCAGAGGATGGTCACGCCGCTGGTAAAAAGCTTGTCGACGTCGACAGAGATGCCGGCAATTTTGAAATCAAGATTTTTCATTGAAAAAATGCTCCTTTCAGCTATGCTTAAAGGATATCAGAAAAGCGGGTAAAAACTTTGAAAAATCTTTCGATTGTGTCTAAATCGTTTTCATGCTAGACTCTTTTTAGAAAGGAAAGGGGAAGTAAGCTATGACAATTTCATTTGGCGCTTTAGCCGGTTTGATCGCGGCCATTGCCTTTTTGGTACTGGTCCTGTTCACGATTCCCATGTTGCTTAATGTTTCGAAGACTTTGAAAGAGGCTGAGAAGACAGTCCAATTGACCAATGAATCTATGGCCAAGCTGACTGAAGACATGGATGACTTGATGAAGCAGACCGGCGGACTCTTGGAAAAGACCGACGCGTTTTTGCAAGACGTCAATAGTAAGATGGAAACTTTGCAGCCGGTCGTTCAGGCCGCCGCTGACCTGGGCCAAAGCGTCTCAGACATCAACGAATCATCCAAGAAGATGATCAACAAGGTTTCCAATGCCCACTTTACCCGGACGGGAATGATCACTTCCGTAATTACGTCGGCTTTTGCCAGACATTTCCGGCGGAAGGGTTAGGATTAAGAAAAGGAGAACAACCATGAGCAAATTTGGTAGCTTTTTATTAGGGGCCGTCTTTGGGGCTGCTGCTGGGGTTGCAGCTGCCAGCCTGATCTCAGACGACAAGCTTAAAGAAGTCAAGGACAAGATCAAGAGCAATCCAAACGTTGAAGACTTGAAGGAAAAGTACGACAACGGGACAGAAATCGTGAAAAACCAACTGGCTTCTTTCCCAAAGAACATTGAAGATGATTCTGAATTGAAGGACTTCGACGACATCGTAATCGACGATTCAGCTAACGGCGCCGGCGAACAAGACGCCAGCGACCTGGACAATGCTGAAAAGAGCGAAGAAGGGGAAGAGAAGCCGGAATAACCAAGCACGCCGACTAGTCCAGATCAAGAATAGTAAATTTTTTCACGATAGATTTTGAATAAGCAGAAAAGTAGAACTCGATGCTTTCGGGTTTCGCTTTTTTACTAGTTGAGGATAAATCACATGCCGAAAACAAACATGGTCCTTTTTCTGATTTACCTAATGGTAATGTGTTTTTCCTTCAGAAAATCAGATAATCCTTTTGTTTTGAAGCTGAGAAAATATCGGGGAATAATCTTGACTATCCTGCCTGCCGTGTTTTTTGCCATTTTTGTCATGAAGGAAGGCTATCACGATTTTCTGAATGTCTACTTGCTGTTGACTTTAATTGGCGTCTACTACTTGATTCGCGACCTGCGCAAGGCATAATTGTATACGAAAAAAGGCTTCTATAAGAGAGATACTTCTAGAAGCCTTTTTCTGTTTTCAGTCTTATTCCTTAACCGGCAGAACCTTCAACTCCTTGCTGGTGTGGGTGAATGGCTTGAAGCCATCCTTGGTGAGGACCCCGCAGTCTTCGATCCGGACCCCGGCAAAGCCTGGGATGTAGATCCCTGGTTCAATGGAGAAGCACATGCCTTCTTCCAAAACGACGTCGTTACCGTTAGCGATGGACGGGAATTCGTGGACTTCCATCCCGATCCCGTGGCCCAGGCGGTGGATGAAGTATTCACCATAGCCGGCGTCAGTGATGATCTTGCGGGCTACCCCGTCAAGTTCGCTGGCCGTCATGCCTGGCTTAGCCGCGTCGATGGCTGCTTGCTGGGCAGTCCGGTTGACTTCGTAGATTTCCCGCATCTTGTCAGTCGGTTCCCCGTAAGCGACCGTCCGGCTGGAGTCAGAAGCGTAGCCTTCGTGCATGGTCCCTAAGTCAAAAAGTACCAGTTCATTTGGCTGTACCGTGTTCATGCTTGGGCCTTGGTGCGGGTTGGCCGCGTTCTTGCCGGCCTGGACGATGGTGTCAAAGCTGGTCTGCATCACGCCCTTTTGCAGCTTCAATTGGTATTCAATCTGGCTGACCACGGCCCGTTCGGTAACCCCGTTTCTCAGGGCTTCAAAGCCAATCTGGAAGGCAAAGTCCGCTTCTTCCCCGGCCTTGCGCAGCTTGACCAGTTCGCTTTCCGTCTTGAAGAGGCGGATGTGGGCGATGAAGTCAGACAAGTCCTTGGAGAAGTCGGAGTCTGGGAATTGAGCGTGCAGGGCCTGGTAGTGGGCAACCGTCAAGCCGTTCTTTTCGACAGCCCAGTTTTGGTAGTCCTTGGTCCGCTTCTTGATTTCTTCAGCGATCTTGCTCCATGGGTCTTCGCTGTCCAGGTAGCCGACCACGTCCCCGTCCCAAGCTGATGCCTTGGCTTCTTCATAGTTCAAGGCCGGGCAGAAGAGGAAGGGTTCAGCGTCCTTGAAGGCGAAAAGCTTAAAGATTCTTTCTTCAGGATCGGTAATGAAACCCGTGAAATAGTTGATGGTAGTCGGGCTGGAAACGTAGGCTACGTCCATCCCGTTTTCCTGCAGCCAGTTTTGTAATTTGTCTAAATTCATGGCAAAATTCTCCTTACTGATGAAATTAACCTCAGTATAGCACTAAAAAAACTGAAAAAAGTTGAAAAAATAGCTGTAAGCGATTGCACAAAAAGTGTTCTCATGGTATCATTAAATCAGTATTTAGTATTTAGATAGGTAGGGCTGTTATTATGAATAAGCAAGATGTAACCATTTACGATGTTGCTCGGGAAGCCAAGGTTTCTATGGCCACGGTTTCCCGGGTAGTCAACGGCAACAACAATGTCCGCAAGGAAACCCGTGACCGGGTCATGGAAGTTATCAAGCGTCTGCACTACCAACCAAACGCGGTAGCGCAGGGTCTGGCCTCAAAGCGGACCACAACAGTCGGCTTGATCGTGCCGGACCTGACCAACTTGTACTTTGCCGAATTGTCAAAGGGGATCGACGACATTGCTGTTTTGTACAAGTACAATATCATCATCTCCAGCGTGGAAAACCGTTTGATGAAGGAAGACGCCGTCATTCAAGGCTTGCTCAACAAGCAGGTTGACGGGGTTATTTACATGTCCAACAAGCTGTCTGAAGAAGCAGCGGAAGCATTCAAGCGGACCGACACGCCAGTCGTTTTGGCCGGGACTGTTTCCGACAAACTGGAATTCCCTTCAGTAAACATCGACTACAAGAAGGCCGACACGGAAGCTTTGAACCTGCTTTTGAACGACGGCAAGAAAAAGCTGGCCTTGATCGTGGGCGACAAGGAAGCTTCGATCAACCGGAACTACCGGATTCCGGCCTTTGAGAAGTTCGTGGCTGACAATGAACTGGAAGGCTGCGAGATTTTTGACAACATCAAGGACTACTCTGACGGCTACAACCTTTACCCGGAACTGGCCAAGAAGGGGATCAACGGGGCCATCATCACCAAGGACGTTTCCTCAGTCGGCCTCCTCAACTCAGCTCTGGATCGCGGGGCTAAGGTGCCGGAAGATTTCGAAATCATTACGGCCAGCGCGACCCAGATCGCCTCAGTTGTCCGGCCAGCCTTGACCACGATCAAGCAGCCGCTCTACGACTTGGGTGCCGTGGCCATGAGAATGCTGACCAAGCTGATGAACGATGAAAGCCTGGAAGACAAGCACATCGTTTTGCCATATGAACTGATCAAGAAGCAAAGTACCTTGAACAAGTAAGATTTTTCGAAAGAGCCTACCAAGCGGCGGGCTCTTTTAGTTTCGCCCGGGCAAAGGCGGCTGAACTTTGTGTTACAATCTTTTTATAAGATAATGGGGGGCACAAATGGATCACTTATACCAGCAATTCGACTTGATCGAAGAGATTACCAGAAACGACGGCAGTCAGTACTATGAAATTTCCAACATCGACCAAAACGGCTTCGCGGAACTGGCGGCCAACAACGGTTTAATCAAGAGCGTGCGGATTCTGGTCATCAACATCCCGCGCACCAAGGCGCTGGAAACTTACGAGCAGTACATTAACAAGGCCTACCAGCTGCATACTTTGATGAACGAAGAAGACTGGGAGAACCCGCAATGGGTGGAATGGGACAAGCCTAAAGGCCCGGTCAGGGATGCTTACGAAATGGTTTTGAAAGCCAACAAGATCGGCTAGGAGGAAGACAATGGAAACTTTGCGGATTCTGCATACCAACGACTTGCACTCGCACTTTGAGCATTTTCCAAAAATCAGACGCTATTTGAAGCAGGTGCAAGAAACGGCGGCTGCCGACCAGGTTTTGACTTTTGACGCCGGCGACTTCATGGACCGGTCCCATCCCTTGTCTGATGCTACAGAGGGCCGGGCCAACATCCGCTTGATGAATGACTTTCACTATGACGCCATCACGATCGGCAACAATGAGGGGATTTCCAACCCGCATGCCGTCTTGGAGCGGCTTTTTGACCATGCCAACTTCCCGGTCCTCTTGTCAAATCTCAGAGAAGAAGACGAAAGCTGGCCGGCCTGGGCTAATGACTACAAGATCATCAAGACCAAAAAGGGCACCCGCCTGGCCTTGGTGGGTCTGACGGCCGCTTATCCAATGACATACGGTCCCAACCACTGGCAGATCAAGATGCTGGGCGAAACTATGGACCGGGTCCTGCCGGAAATTGCCGGCCAGTATGACTGCTTGATTTTGCTGACTCACGTGGGCCTCAGAATGGATCAGTGGCTGGCCAAGCACTACCCGGAAATCGACCTGATCGTGGGCGGACACAGCCACACCCTTTTGGAAAAAGGGGTCAAGGAAGGCCGCACCTGGATCACCCAGACGGGCAAGTGGGGCAATTATGTCGGCGACATTAGCCTGGAAATCGGCGATGACCACAAGATCATTTCGATTAAACCAACTACCGTGCCGGTAGCTGATTTGCCAAGCCAGGCGGGCGATGAAGCAGAAATTGCCGCCTTATATGAAGAGGGGAAGAAGATGCTGCAGAGCCGGCAGGTGGCGGACTTGCCAGAGAAGTTCAAGGATGACAAGCTGGCCGCGATCGACGTCTCCCTGGAAGCGATCGCTGACTTTGCCGGTACTGACCTGGCCATGCTGAGCACCGGCCTCTTTTTGACGCCATTTAAGAGCGGCCTCATCAACCAGTTTGACCTTCAGCATGCCCTGCCGCACCCGATGCATGTCGTCCGGACTACCCTTTTAGGCCGGGACTTGTGGCGGCTGGTCATGGAAGTGGAAAAGAACCGGCACTTTTTGGAACATTATCCTCTGGTGGGGATGGGCTTTAGAGGGAAGATTTTTGGCCAGGTCTACTACAGAGGGATCAAGTATGACCCAATGACCAGGAACGTTTTCGTCAACGGGCAATTGCTGGACCCGGCGGAAGAATACCGGATCGCCGTTTTGGACCACTATGTCCTGATCCCGTTTTTCCCGACTTTGGCCATTGTCGGTGAAAATGAATTCCTCTTCCCGCAGTTTTTAAGGGAAGTCGTAGGCGACTACTTAGGCCGCAAGTATCCTGTGAAAAAAGAAGGTGAATTTATTGAGGAAAGAGCAGAAAGAGCCGAAAAAAGAGCAGAAAACAGAGGCAGCTGAAGCTAAGCCCCTCCACCCCCTGGCAGAGGTGGTGGTTGCCGGTGAAAAGGTCGTGATCAATCAGCGGGAATACCGCCTTTTGGTCAACCAGCGGGATGCTTTAGACCGGGAAGTTTTGAAGAAAAAGTACGATCCATACCTGGACCAGTATGATTATCTGGTCGGGGATGTATCCAGCGACCACCTCCGCCTCAGGGGCTTTTACAATGACTATGTCAAGACATCCATTGACCGAAAAAAGTCGACGATTGTTGACTACTTGACTGAATACTGCAACCCTGGCGCGCCTTACTTTATCTTGGAATCCCTCCAGCCCAGTCGTAAGCCCTGGCCGACCCAGCGCCGGCGGCCAGCCAGAAAGCGGCCGAAGAACAAGGCGGCTTTTAGCGAAAGAAAGGTCAAGGACGGCCGGCCCAAGAAGGGCAGCTATGCTGAAAGCTGCAAGAAGAACCGCCGCCACCAGGCCTTTGTGATTAGAAAGAAGAAGCCGTGAAAGATTACCGCTTATTTTTGATTGATTTGGACGGGACCATTTACCGGGGCAAGGAGACCATTGAATCCGGCGTCCGCTTTGTCAAGCGCCTGGATGAGGCAGGTCTTGATTACTTATTTTTGACCAACAACACGACCCGGACGCCCCAGATGGTAGCTGACAAACTGGCCGGGCACGGAGTCAAGACCGACGTTTCCAAGATCTACACGCCCAGCATGGCCACGGCCAGCTATATTTTGGAAAAAGAGGCGAAAAGGCCAATCGGCGTCTACATCATTGGCCAAATTGGCCTGTGGAAGGAGATCCTGGACCGGCCGGAATTCTATTATGACGAGGAAAATCCTGACTACGTGATCGTGGGGATGGACACGGACTTGACCTACCACAAGCTCATGGTTGCCACCCGCTGCATTCACCGGGGAGCGGTCTTTATCGGCACCAATTCCGACCAGAACCTGCCGGTGGGCAAGGAGCTGCGGCCAGGCAACGGTTCAATTTGCGCGGCTCTGGAAGTCGCGTCCGGTCAAAAGCCCCTTTTTATTGGCAAGCCGGAAGCCATTATTGTCAACCGCGCCCTGGACTTGGCTGGGGTCAGGGCGGAAGAGGCCTTGATTGTCGGGGACAATTACCCAACTGACATTATGGCCGGGATCAACAGCGGAGTCGACACCCTCTTGACCTTGACCGGGGTGACGCAAAAGGCAGACCTGGCCGGTCTCACTCCGCCGACTTATTTAGTGAACGATTTGGATGAATTTAGCCTATGAAAAAATTCCTAAGCAAGCTGGGCCAGCCCCTTTTCCATTTCTTTTTCGCGGTCTCCAGCGCTGTCGTTGGCGCGATCGTAGTCAGCTGGCCCTTGCTTTTGCTCTTTACCTTGCTGGAGAAGACTTACCAAACGGTTAACTTGACCGTGGGCCAGGTCATGAGCAACTATAACCAGCTCCTACTTTACCTGGTTTGGCCTGGGCAGACCAAGCTGCAGATGAGCAACCTGCCGACTTCGGCTTCAGCGGCTGCTCACTTTGCCGATGCCAAAAATCTTTTTATTCTGGCCGAGCTGGTTTTCCTGCTCTGCCTGGCTCTCAGCAGCTATTTCCGCAATTACAAGAAGCCGCTTAAATTGACCCAGACCCAGGCCTTGCTCTTGATGCTGCTGCCAATTGTGGTCATGCCTTTTGCCTTGACCGACTTTGACAGTTTCTTCCGGGTCTTTCATACTTTCTTTTTCCGCAATGACAACTGGCTCTTTGACCCGGCGACTGACCCGGTCATCAACGTGCTGACGGAAGGATTCTTTGCCTCCTGCTTTGCGGTTGGCGGAGCGATTTACGAGCTCTACCTGGCCCGCTTTTTGCTGAAAAAGTAAACCGGACAGCACTTAAACAGAATTTAGACCAAAAAAATAAGGACCGGCAGGTCCTTATTTTTTTGCTTTGTTTTATTCGCCAAATTCCTGCTCGCGCCGCATGGTGAGCTTTTTCTTCAAGGCCACGACCAGGATTGGCACGACTGAAACCAGGATGATGCCGATCACGATCAAGGAGAAGTGGTCCTTGACGACTGGGAAGTTGCCGAAGAAGTAGCCGATGCTGGTAAAGAGGGCCGTCCAGAGCAGGCCACCCAGGATGTTGTAAATAACGAAGGTCTGGTAGTGCATCTTGCTGCCCCCGGAAATGAAAGGCACGAAGGTCCGGATGAAGGGGATGAAACGGCCGATCACGATGGTGATGGAGCCATGTCTTTCAAAGAACTTCTCCGCTGCCAGCCGGTTGTTTTCATTGATCAGCTTGTTGAACCAGCTGTGCTTGGCCCCGGAAGTGACTGACCACTTGCCGATTTCATAGTTGATGCTGTCACCGATAATGGCGGCAGCGCCAGCAACGATGTAGAGCAGCCAGACATTTAAACCGTATTTCGGGTTGGCGGCCATGGCGGCTGCCGCGAAGATCAAGGAGTCACCTGGCAGGAAGGGGAAGATGACCAAACCGGTTTCGATAAAGATGATGGCAAAAATGATCCAATAGGTTCCTGCCCCAAAGTTGTTGACGATGGTCACCAAGTGGTCATCGATGTGCAGGATAAAGTCAATCAGTGGCATGTGTTAACCTCATTTCTTATTTTTCTTTTTTCCGCTAGATACTGGTTGAGTGGATGGTCAGGCTCTTTTCCGGGAATAGGTCCTGCATAATCGCGTTGACCGCGATCTGGGCTTCCCCAAACCCAATTCCGATAACTGGCACCCGGCCCGGGTAGCCGCAGGAGTCGCCAATGGCATAGATGCCAGGCACGCTGGTCTGCATGGACCGGTCAACGGTGATCAAGCCCTGGTCCAGGTCAACCCCCCACTTGCTGATGAAGCGGTTGTCGGCCCGGAAGCCGTAGGCGACCAGGATCTGGTCAAAAGTTTCTTGAGTGACTTCATCTCCGCCAACCTTTTTCAAAGAAATTTCTAGCTGGCCCTTTTCGACCTGCATGCTCTTTGGCAGGTAGGGGGTCTTCAAGGTCACCTTTTGGTCAGCCTTCAAGTTTTCCACGCTGCTTTCCATGCCCCGGAACTGGTCGCGCCGGTGAACGAGGGTGACGTCAGCGATTTGGGAAAGTTCCTGGGCCCAGTCTAAGGCCGTGTCTCCGCCACCAAAGATGCCGATCTTCTGACCAGCAAAGAGGTCAGGATTTTTGAAAAAGTAGTGGATGTGGTCTTCAGCTTCCGGGGTCGCCTTGAGGGGGAACTTTTTGGCCTTAAAGGCCCCGTTGCCAGTTGCGACGATAATGCTGCGGACCTGGTATTCGCCATCGATCACAAGTTCGTCAGTTTTCTCCAGCTGGCTGACCTTGTGGCCAGTGACCAGGTCCTGGTCGGTTAAGTTGGCTAATAGGCGCTTGGTTAAGTCAGCCGCGGTGATTTCATTGAAGACAGGGATGTCCAGGATCTTCTTGAAGGGGTAGAGCATTTCCGGCTGTCCGCCAGGCTCGTTCAAGGATTCAAGGATAACCGTCTTTAAGCCATGCAGGCGGGCGAAGTAGGCCGCGAAGAGGCCGACTGGTCCAGCGCCAATCACGGCAAGATCATATTGTTTGATAAGTGAGATCTCCTTTCGAAAATATACTAAAACCACTTTACCATAGAACGCCGGCAAAATTAATTAAGAAGCGAAACGAAAAAAGTAAAAAAACTTGTTACAGAATTTTAAAGCCAAAAAAGGCAAAAATCGAACTATCTTTTCCGGGAAAAGATTATTTTTCAGCGAAAAGTAGAAAAGTGGAATATAAGCAGAAAACTAGCAATCACAACTCGGCCGGGTGCGCCAATCATAAAACGAATGAAAAAGCAAATTTGACGAATCAGAAAAAGCTAGTATACTAATATTTGTTGCCGCGTGAGATAAGCAAGTCTCGCGGAGGCAAAAAGAAAATATCAGAAAGCTGTTGACAAGAATCAAACAAGCGAGTAAGATATAAAACGTTGCGTCACTAAGACGCAAGTTGGTACTTTGAAAAC
>NZ_QOCY01000023.1:0-22149 GCF_024701915.1 Lactobacillus leichmannii
CTCATAGCCGAAACGGACGAGCCTGTCTTTGTAGTTGACGACTATCTTGCTGCAGCCGCCTTCGCAAACAAGTCTTAAAAGCTCCTGCAGGCCTTTTTTCTTATAATTTATTCCGGAGCCAATGTCCTTGATGATCCGAAACTGATAGCCCTGCTTTTCGCAGTAGTTGGCAACGACCTCAGCCTGTCTCTCAAGGTCGGCCTTTTGGCCTGAAGATGACACGCGGCAATAGCCAATAACGAGGCCGCGTCTGGCAACTGCTCCAAGCTCTTTCTGAGTATTGAGCCCAAGCATGTCGTCCAGCTGTCGGACTGTATATCTCCGACGATTGCCGGCTGTTCTCATTGGAGTAATGAGGCCTTTCTTTTCCCAGCGTCTCAGCGTTGAAATTGAGACTTTCAGATATTTTGCGGCGTCTTTGATGCCAAGATACTCTTCAGCCATAAGTGGTTTGTCCTTTCGTCTTTGTTAGTTATATTTTTGCACAGAAAAAGACACTAGTAAAGACTAGCGACTATCATTTAAACATATTTTGACATTGAAATCGCCTACTGCAAGATACCCTAACCAAATGGTGATCGGCAAGCTCAACCTCAAGGACTCTAAGAACTACATGGCTTCAACCAACCTGGTCAAGAAGGTTAAGGCCTGGTCCCAGAGATCAAGCTGGCTATGTAAAAGGCACGGTCAACTACTCCAAGGCTTTTGGCACCAACGACAAGACCGACGCCATCTACAACCGGCCAAGAATGTGGGACGGGCAGAGAATCTTGACCCCAAGCAAGAAGCAGTCAATTACTAAGAAGTCCTACACTCTCTTCCTCAAGCCGGACAAGAAGGTTAGTCCGGCCAAGGTTGGCCAGGTGCTTTCCTCCCACTTCACCGGGACCAAGTACTCCAGCTACGGCAAGTGGAAGGGCGGCTACCGGCCGATCAACGTGCCAACTGACGTGGAATCCCACATCCTGCAGATCAGAAACAATGTGCCTAAGGAATACGCGGCTATCCAGTGGCTGGCCATGGCCCGCCGGCTAACAGCGTCTGCCTGCCTTTCTACACCAACATCAGTGACACGCCAAGCCAGGACCCGACTAATACCAAGTCCGCCTACTGGACTTACAAAACCACGGCCATGGTAATTGAAGCCTACAAGCACAAGAAGTTCATCGACAGCTCAACTGGCAAGAAGACGGACCTGATCTACAAGGACGTTAACCCGACTAAGAAGGCCGTAACTAAGCAGCTCAAGGCCAACCTGGCCCAAAGCGACAAGGTAGCCAAGACTTTGTCCGGCGACAAGCTGACGGCCTATCTGACAGAACAGAACCAGAAGAATGCCGACTACGCGCAAAAGAAGTGGCAGACCATGAACAATAGCTTGATCGTCCACTCCAACAAGCTGGCTCCGGTAACCAAGTCCAAGCTCACTTTCAACAAGTAATTTTATTTCTGTAATCTCTATAGTAACTGTAAACAAGAAGCATTTTAACAAGTAAGAAGAGTAACATCGATATTTTAACCGCGCGAAAAAGGCAGCCCCGCTAAGGAGCTGCCTTTTCACTTACAAACTTTTTACTTTACTTACAAGCACTTTGCAAACTTGCTTTTAAACTTTTTACCACAGGCCTATCAGCTTCATCCACAAGCCGCCGATGCCGCCATAGACTACCAGGTAGAAGAGACCCAAAACGAAGCACATCTTCCACCAGTCAGTCTGCTTGACATAGCCTGGGGCGAAGAGGGCAGTAGCCGGCCCACATGAGTAGTGGGTGGTTGACTGGAAGATCGCCCCAGTCATGCCCAGCATGATAGCCGCGAACATTACCGGCACGCCAGCACTCTTGGCAATCAAGAGCAGAGGCGCGTACATGGCAACAACGTGGGCCGTGCCGGAGGCAAAGAGGTAGTGGCTGTAGAAGTAAACCAGGACCAGGATGGCCATGACCAGAACTGGTGACATGCCGCCGATGACAGACTTGATTGAAGTCTGCAGCCACGGAATCACGCCGCCCTTAAGGCTCAGTTGGTTGGCCATGAAGATCAGGATTGAGAACCAAACGACAACGTTCCAGGCACCAGTTTCGCTCAGCATGTCCTTGGTGGTCAGCACCCCGGTTACCAGCAAAAGCGCGGTTGCCAGGAAGGCTACCCAGGTAGCGTCCAAGCCGATGAAGCTGGACAGCATCCACAAGACAAGGGCCAGGATGAAGACTGCCATCATAACCTTCTCAGAAGCCTTTATAGCGCCCATTTCCTTCAATTGGCCGTCAGCCCATTCCTTGGCGTTAGGAGTTTCCTTGATCTTAGGCGGGTACATCTTGTAGATGATGATTGGCACTAAGATGAAGGAGATCAAGGCTGGCACGATAGCGGCTGCTACCCAGCCGAACCAGGAAATCTTGACCCCATTAGCCGCTGCCAGACCAACCGCAGCCACGTTAGGAGCTGAGGCAGTCATGAAGAGGCTGGATGAGATCGTGTTGGCGTGGAATTCGTTGAAGACCAGGTAAGAACCGATCTTGTCTTCCGTGCCATCAGAAACCTTGGAACCGAAAGTGTCGGACAAGGATTCGATGATTGGCAGGACGATACCACCAGACCGGGCAGTGTTACTTGGGGTGGCTGGTGAAACGACCAAGTCGATCATGGACAAGGAGTAGGCCAGACCCAAAGTCTTTTTCCCGAAGGCCCGGACGAAGATCAAGGCGATCCGCCGGCCCAAGCCAGTCTTGGTAAAGCCCCGGGCAATCATGTAGGCCATGGCGATGGTCCATGGAGTTGAGTCAGCGAAGGCTGACAGGGCTGGCTTCATTTGCACCAGGCCCAGGCCGATGATGGTCACGTAGGCGATGATGGATACCCCGGCGATTGGCAGGGGCTTGGTAATGCAGGCAATGATCGTCGCCAGGAAGATGGCGAACATATGCCAGCCGGCAACGGTGATGGTCGCCGGGCGCAGAGGAGTGAGCAGGAAGAGCCCAATCCCGATGATCAAAGGCCAGATGAAGCCTTTGTAATTAACTTTTGCTAACATTTTTTCTCCCGCTTTTGAAAAAAACTATTCTTCCGGCTTAGTCCGGTCGATGTTGGTCATGGCCATGTAATCCATCCATTCATCGTATTGTTCTTCGGTCACCTTGCCGCTCTTCAGGGCAGCTTCCTTCAAGGTAGTGCCTTCACGTTGAGCAGTTTGAGCGATTACGGCAGCTTCGTGGTAGCCGATCTTTGGTGACAAAGCAGTAACAGTCATCAGGGAGTTTTCCAGCAGGTCATCCATTCTTTGTTCGTTGACAGTCAAACCGTGGATCATCTTGTCAGCGAAGCCAGTAATAGTGCCGGCCAGGATGTCAGCTGATTCCAGGAAGGCAGCGATCATGACAGTCTTGAAGACGTTCATTTCGAAGTTACCTTGGCTGGCAGCGAAGTTGATAGTTACGTCGTTACCCAATACGCGGGCTACAGCCATGGTTACGGCTTCAGCCTGGGTTGGGTTAACCTTAGATTGATGAGCCTGGTTCGTTGGCTGGGATGTTAAGTTCACCGTAGCCGGCACGTGGGCCAGAAGCCAGGAAGCGGATGTCTTGGGCAATCTTGAACATGTCGTTGGCCAAAGTCTTGAAGGCGCCGTGCATTACGCTCAAAGCTGAGTGGTGAGCCAGGCCCCAGAACTTGTTGGTGTCGACCTTGAATTCGTGGCCGTAAACTTCTGACAGCTTGCCAGCGATAGCTTCAGTCATGCCCGGAGCGGCGTTCAAGCCAGTACCTACGGCAGTACCACCGATAGCCAATTCGTAAAGGCTTGGCTTCAATTCTTGGATGTAAGCCAGGTCATGCTTCAAAGCTGAGATGTAGCCGGAAACTTCTTGGCCGAAAGTCAAAGGAGTAGCGTCTTGCAGGTGGGTACGGCCAACCTTGACAGTCTTCCAGTACTTGTCTTGCTTTACCTTAAGTTCGTCAATCAAGTGTTCAATAGCTGGTTCCAGCTTGTCGACAGCTTCAACGGCAACGATGTTCATTGCAGTTGGGTAAGTGTCGTTTGAGCTTTGGCCACGGTTGACGTCGTCGTTAGGCAGGATGTTCAAGCCTGGGTGAAGCTTGTTAGCCAGGTTGGCAACAACTTCGTTGACGTTCATGTTGGTTTGAGTACCTGAACCAGTTTGCAATACGTGAAGTGGGAAGTCCTTGCGCAGGTCTTCGTCGCTAAGTGCCAGCAATTGGTCGATAGCTTCTTCGATTGCTTGTCCCTTTTCAGCTGGTTCGTCGCCAACTTCAACGTTTGATTCAGCAGCAGCCTTCTTCAAGTGCAGGAAAGCACGGATGATAGCCAATGGCATCAATTCGCCGGATGGGAAGTTGTTGCGGCTTCTTTCAGTTTGCGGGCCCCAGAGAGCTTCTTTAGGAATCTTAACTTCACCGATCGTGTCTGATTCAATACGGTATTCTTGTTCTGCCATCTTACAAATCTCCTTACAAAAAACTTTTACAAAAATCTTGCTTAACTAATTGCATTATATAACGGCTTTTTTGAATTTTGTTAAAAATAACACAGCTTTTTGTCGTTTTTTAAAGAATTTCAAGGACCGTCTATTTTTTGAAATTTAGGGAATTTTTTAGCAAATTTGTTAAAATGTAAAAGCTTTCAGTAAGAAGTAAGCGGTTGCCATAAGCTCTTTGCAATTTATTTTGACGTAGCAAAAAATTTTTAGCCTGTTTTTTACAGGAAGTTAATGAAAAATGTAACTTGTGAAATATTCATTAGCCAAAAGCGGTTCAGGCAGTTTTTTCTTATAATAATACGCTTTCATCGTTTTAAGAAGAATGCGCAAAATGAGCATAGCTAAAAAATGAGGGATTTTGGGCAGTTGCATCCCCGGCACAAACACAAAAATACAAGGAAGAAAAAAAGCTCCAGAACTTGCTAAACGCTTCTGAAACTCTTTCTTTATGGACTGATTTTCAACAAATCAAGACTTACTTTTCTTGCTTTCTTTTCTCAAAGCTGAAGCCAAAGAGAGAAACTCCGGCCAGCAGAGAAAGAATGCCTGCCAAGATGCCTGGCTTAGCGTCCTTTTTACCGGTTTGCGGGAGCTGAGCTCCAGTGGCTGCTGGGGCCTTGGCTACTGGTGCAGTGTTGGCTAACTTAGTTACAAGAGTTGGAGTCTTGGCTGCTGACTTAGTTGCTGGCTCTTCATCCGTGTTCACTACAGTCACAACGTCACCGCCGTCAGTATCTTCTTCCGTATCAGCTGGTTCTTCAGTATATTCCTCAGCGGTTGGTTCTGTAGAAGGTTCTTTGGACGGCTCGGTAGTCGGTTCAGTTGGAGTCGTTGGGTCCGGTCCGTCGGCTGTGTTGCTTCCAAGGCAGCCAAGCGGGCCTTTGCCAGGTTCAAAGCGTGCAGAGTTGCGGCCGCTTTTGCCGTAGCAGTGGCCAACGCTTCCTTCTTTTCCGCCAAATCAGCTTCCTCCGCGATCAAAGCAGCTTGCGCGCTTTGCAGCTTCAGCCGTCTTAGCGTTCTCTTGCGCCGTCTTCAAGTCATCCTGGCTGGACCTAGCCTGAACGTCATTAGTGGCCGCGTTGACTGGCTGAGGCAAATTTGCCGCCCCCAGGCTGACTGCCCCAATACCAGCAGCCGCAACTGCTGCCATCTGCTTGATCCGGGTCTCGCTTTCATGTTTTTCCACTTTTCGCTCTTAAATAGTAAAATCACATATATATAATTATAAATGGTGGAAATATTCCCGGGAAAGCAGGAAGCACCGGAAAAGTAAAGATTCTTTTATCTATTAAAAAGAAAAAAGTATCATCAAAAAGCAATAAAGCTGCTAAACTATTTTTCACCCAAAGGATCGGTAATTAGCCTATAATTTTAGTTAAACCGTATGAAAAAAGAGCCTTTGCAAGCCAACTTGTGCTAGGCTTGTGATGCGAAAGGAAGATTTATATGGCAAGAATGTCGCGCAGACAGTACCAAGAAAGACAAGAACAAACCGCGCAAAAGCAGACGCGGCAGACAAACCCTAACTCCGTTCCTCGCTTGGACACTGACGGGGCTTCAAGAAGCGAGCAGAAGGTCCGGCTCAACTTCTGGCAGATCTTCGCCGACCGCCCTTACGTCACGGTCATCATGGTCAGCCTGGCCCTCTTCTGCATCCTGGCCAAGTGGTGGATCGGCCTGGCCATCATCATCATCTTGACCATCGCCGGTATCTTCGTGATTGGCCGCTCTCACCACCCTAACCGGGTCCTCAGTCTGGAATTCAAGCTCAAGGCCTCCCGCAAGCTGAGTATGATCAAGGCCCTGCAGCTTTTGGGTTCAAACATCATGTTCCTGGCCGCCTACATGCGGCAGATCGTCAGCGTTGACTTCTCCAGCGCCGGGGCGACTGACAGCCTAACAATCATCCAGAACATGCTCTCCAATCAAGGGACTTTCGGCCAGCAAGGTTCCTATTTCTTGAACCTCTTCAACCAGCTGACCGGGGGATCGCTTTGGGGAACCTACCGCTACGCTACCAACAGCTCGCAGATGATGAACTCCACTGCCGGCACCATGATCATCCTCTGGATCTTCCTCTTGATGATCGCCCCAGCCTTCTGCGTTTTGTCCCAGTTCTTCAGAGAGCCTTACTCCCGGCACGTGATGACGGTGGCTTCCTTGATTTCCACCATCTCCTTTGCCTTGACGCCAACTTTGATGAACCGCTGGGTCATCTCATACGCCGTAGAAAACCAGATGAGCCAGGCAGCAGCGGAAAACGCTGTCCAAGTCGGCGGTATGGTCTACCCGGCCATCATCTCCGCCGTCTTCGTCTTTATCCTGGCTATCTACCGGGAAATCAAGAAAGATGAATTTTAATAGCATTGAAAAAAGCTTCAGTATTGCTTTACTGAAGCTTTTTCGTTTGATTCTAAATCTATTTTGTCAGAAAAATCCAAAGCAGGTTGACTGCCAGCAAAACAGCTGCCGTGCATCCCTTCCACAAATTGTATTTCTCTGCCGGCGCCTTCTTGTTCACCAGGTACTCCATGCCAAAGCCGCAGACCAGGTTTAAAGCCAGCATGACCAGGCGGTACTGCAGCGTTCCCCAGCTGCTCAGCAAATTTAGCAGAGCCAGCAGGGTAAAGACGATTGTCACGTAATATTTTCTCAACATCTTCTATCCCTCTCTTGTAAGCAAAAATATAATTTACACTATTTTCAAATTAGCATTAGTTAAAACCGTTATGAGAGAGATGTCAATCTGCATTTCCTAGCCCAGCAATTTCTGGTACAATGCGTAAGTCCGGGCGTCGTAGGCCACCATGATTACCCGCATTTCGTAATCCTTGTGTTCTCTCAGCCACTTGCGGACCTCACCGAAGGCCACCTTGCTGGCCGCGTCCAGCGGATAGCCGTAGACCCCGGTTGAAATCGCGGAAAAAGCGACCGAGTGCAGGCCATTTTCCTTGGCCACCCGCAGGCTGTTTCTGTAGCAGGCCGCCAAAAGCAGGGGATCGCTGTGTGAACCCGAGTAAACCGGCCCTACAGTATGGATGATGTACTTAGCCGGCAAGTTAAAGCCCGGCGTGATCTTGGCCTCACCCGTCTCGCAGCTGCCCAAGGCCCGGCAGGCCTCATTCAATTCAGGTCCCGCTGCCCGGTGGATAGCCCCATCGAGGCCACCGCCGCCCCGCAGTTCCCGGTTAGCCGCGTTAACGATCGCGTCCACCTTCAAAGTCGTGATATCCCCTTGCCAGATTTCTAAATTCATTAGTCCTCTTCTTCCTCCTCTAAGTACATTTCCCGGAACTTTTCCAAATCTGCCTGCTTAAAGCCCAGTTTTCTAGTAAAAAATTTGTCAAAACTGCCCCAGCCCTGCCGGATAGTCTCCGTGATCCCTTTAACCGCGGGTCCTTCGCCCCGGGTCACGTTCATCTTCGCGATCACCTGCGACAGCTTCTCATTAGTCGGATGCTGCTTCTCAATGGAAAAATCGTACAATTCATCCGTCAGCAAATAGTCCTCCGCGATGGTCTTGTCGTCCACGCCTAGGGCCATCAAGATCAAAATACTGATGATCCCCGTCCGGTCTTTCCCGGCCGCGCAGTGGTAGACCAAGGCCTGGTCCTCCGGCAGCTTCAGCAATTCCTCAAAGACCCGTTTGATCCCCTCTTCTGAATGCTCATTTAACAAAACCTGCTGGTAGATCTTAGGCAGGTAGTCGTCAAATTCCGGCAGATGGTGAAAAAGGCGCAAGAAAGGATGGGCCTGGTTGAAGCGGTCCCCTTCAGCGTAAAGGCCAATATTCACAAAACGGACCCCCGGCCAGAGCAGGTCGGGGTAGTCCCGCTGCTCCCGGCTGGACCGCAGGTCACAGTCCACCGTAATACGCAGGTTGGCCAGCTTGACCCGGTCCCTGGCTGACATCTCGTTTAAAGCCGCCGACCGGTAGATCTTCCGCCACTTAACCCGGCGGCCGTCCAAGCCTTGATAACCGCCCAGGTCACGGAAGTTGACCGGCATGTCCAGTTCAATTACCCTTTGCATCTCCATCCGGCATCCCTCTTTTCCAAAAATCCGCGAAAAATTCTTCTCCCTTCCATTTTAGTTTTCCCAGAATTTTTTGGCAAAAAAATCGCCCCAGCTTAAGCCGGAGCGAAAATCTTATTCTAAAAACTTATCCCTAAGCCTGTCCAAGTCTCCTTGGCCAAAGCCCAGGCTGGCAAAATAGCGGTCAAAGCCGCCCCAGGTCTGCCGGATCGTTTCCGTAATCCCGTAAAAAGCCGTTTGGCTGACCTGGGTCTGGTTCATCTTGGCAATCTGCTGGCCCAAGCGGTCGTTTCCATCCGCCTCATCCCAGTCCCAGCTGTATTCCCGGCTGAGCAGGTAGTCCCGCAGGATTTCCCGGTCTTCCAGGCCCAAAGCCATCAAAACGATCACCGACACCATCCCCGTCCGGTCCTTGCCCATGGAGCAGTGGTAGATCAAGGCTTCATCATCTTCCAGGGTCAGCATTTCCTTAAAAATCTTCCGCATCACCAGGCCCGTTCTGGGGGCGACAAGGTTCTGATGGTAGACCATGGCCAGGTAAGATAATTTGGGTAGCTTGCCCGAATACTTCTCCCAGGCTGCCTCAGCTTCTTCCTCTTCATCCCCGCTCTCACTGTAAAAGTGGGCGTCGACCAGTTTAGCCTCGGGCCAGAGCTTGTCCGGGAAGTTGTCCTGTTCATGCCGGGAGCGCAGATCACAGTCCACCACAATCTTCCGCCGGGCCAGTTCCGCCTGGTCTGCCTTGGTCAAATGGCTGAGTGACCCCGACCGGTAAAGCCGACCCCACTTGACAGTCCGGCCGTCCTGGCTGACATAGCCGCCCAAATCCCGACAATTGTAGCCGGCCTCTAACTTTACGATCCGCTTTGGCATTTTTTATCCCTTCATCCTGTTAAACGTTAAAAACTAAAAATCTTTCCCGTGGGCAAAGACCCGGGTGGCCAGAACCGCCCGCTGCCAGCCCGCGTAGAGCCGGTCTCTTTCCGCCTCTTCCATCTTTGGTGCAAAGGCGGCCCCGGTCTTGGCAATTTCCTTCAAGCTATCCAGGTCTTGCCAGTAGCCAACGGCTAAACCTGCCAGAAAGGCGGCCCCCAGGCCAGTGGTTTCCAAATCCGCTGCCCGCTCGATCTTCTTGCCTAATAGGTCTGCCTGGAACTGGAGGAGGTAGTTGTTGTTTGAAGCCCCGCCGTCGACTCTGAGGACCGGAATCTCAATGCCCGAGTCCTTCTGCATGGTGTCGACCACATCCCGGGTCTGGTAGCCCAAGGACTGCAGGGTTGCCTTGATCAAGTCCTTGTCACTGCTGCCTCTGGTCAAGCCAAAAATCGCTCCCCGGGCTTCACTGTCCCAGTATGGTGCCCCCAAACCAGTAAAGGCGGGAACCACATAGACTTCATTATCGTCTTTAGATTCCAGGGCCGCCTGCTCTGATTCCGGAGCTGAGTTCAGCAGCTTGACCGAGTCTCTCAGCCACTGGATGGCTGACCCGGCCACGAAGACTGACCCTTCCAAAGCATAGTTTACTTGATCGCCCAGCTTGTAGCCAATAGTCGTCAGCAAATTATTCTTGGATTCAATCGGTTCCTCCCCCGTGTTCATCACGATGAAAGACCCGGTCCCGTAGGTGTTCTTGACCATGCCCGGCTTGACGGCCAATTGGCCAAACAAGGCTGCCTGCTGGTCCCCGGCCATCCCGGCGATCGGCACTCTGCCGCCGAAGAACTGGTAAGGGTCAGTTTCCCCGTAGACTTCAGAATTTGATTTAACCTCCGGCAGCATGGCCCGCGGAATCTTCAGCAGGTCCAGGATCTCCTGATCCCAGGTCAAATCATGAATGTTAAAGAGCATGGTCCGGCTGGCATTGGTGCAGTCAGTTACATGGACCTTGCCCCGGGTCAGCTTCCAGACCAGCCAGGTGTCGATCGTGCCAAAAAGCAGCTCTCCTTTTTCCGCCCTTTCCTGGGCCCCTTCCACATGGTCCAAAATCCAGCGGATCTTCGTGGCGGAGAAGTAAGGGTCGATCACCAGGCCCGTCTTTTGCCGGATCATCTCGCTGTAGCCGTCCTTAACCAGCTTTTCCGCGATATCGCTAGTTTGCCGGGACTGCCAGACGATGGCCGGGTAGATTGGCCGGCCCGTCTCCTTGTCCCAGACCACCGTGGTTTCTCTTTGGTTGGTAATCCCGATGGCCGCCAGTTGGTCCGGCCGGATGGCGGAGTTGATCAGGGCCGTTGACGTCGTGATCTGGACCGCGTTCCAGATTTCCTCAGCATGGTGCTCTACCCAGCCGGGCTTGGGGAAGTACTGGGTGAATTCCCGGGCCACGCTGGCCACCTGCTGGCCGGCATGGTTGAAAATGATTGCCCTGGTTGAGGTAGTCCCCTCATCGATTGCCAAAATGTATTGTTCACTCATATGTGATCCTTTAAACTTATCCTTTTCTTGCTTTACTTACTTGCTTTTTCGCCGTCTTTTGCGAAAACGCTTACCATTTTAGTCTAAGCCAGTTTGTGAAAAAAGCAAGCCAAAAGGACCTGGCCTTTAGATTATTATTTTTCCGCCTTTTAGTTTATAATTAGTGTGATTGATTACGATAAGGAAGAATTTGACTATGGCTGATAATTTGATTCGCATTGCCTACCTCTACGAAGACTTGATGAACACCTACGGGGACTCCGGTGACGTCAAGATCCTCCGCTACTTTTTGCAGAAAAAAGGCTGGCAGACCCAGATCGACAATATCTCCCTGGGCAGCCAGTTCAACGCGGACGACTACGACTTTGTCTTCTTCGGCGGCGGCCAGGACTATGAACAAAGCATCGTGGCCAAGGACCTGCAGCGCTTCAAGGAAACCCTGAATGACTACATCCAGGCTGGCAACCCCATGCTGGCCATCTGCGGGGGCTACGAACTGATGGGAACCTACTACAACACCATTTCCGGGACCAAGATCAAGGGCCTGGGGATCCTGCCCCTACACACGGAATTTGACCCAGAGAAGCGGATGATCGGTGACACCAAGTACGAAACTGAATGGGGCCCGACCATCGGCTTTGAAAACCACTCCGGCCAGACCTTCCTGGATGACCGGAAGATGCTCAAACCTTTCGCCAAGGTAGTCGAAGGCTACGGCAACAACCATGAGGAAAAGGAAGACGGGGTCCGCTACAAGAACTTCATCGGCTCCTGGTCCCACGGCCCGATGCTTAAGAACGAGAATGTGGCTAATGCCCTGGTGGACATGATTTTGAAGCGGCACGCTGCCCGCGTGGCCCAATAAGATAGCTTTTTGACCAGCTTTTGACAAGCTGGTCTTTTTTTCGCGATTTTTTTAAAAAATCGTTATTTCACACTTGCGGTATATCACAGATGTGGTATAATAGTTGGCGTAGGGAAGTGAGAACGATGAAGATCGATATTCTTCGATACCTCGACGACAGTGGTATAATAGTTGACGTAGGGGAGTGAGAACGATAAAGATCGATATTCTTCGATACCTCGACGACAAGCACCTGACCATTTACCGGGTGGCGAAAGAGTCGGGCTATGGCTACACTACCCTTCACAAGTCATTTAACAAGCAGCAATCAAATGCGACGTCAATCAACTTGCGCGA
Organism: Lactobacillus leichmannii; assembly: GCF_024701915.1. Taxonomy (NCBI): domain Bacteria; kingdom Bacillati; phylum Bacillota; class Bacilli; order Lactobacillales; family Lactobacillaceae; genus Lactobacillus; species Lactobacillus leichmannii. Next base: position 12,148 of record NZ_QOCY01000023.1, read on the forward strand.
TCTTGACGCGATCGCCCGGGCCAAGCACTTGGCGATGTGGCAGGTTCTGCGTGAGCTGGAGAATGATTATCTCAGCGATGACGATGATGACTAAACTAAATACGAAGGTTGGTTTAACCGCTGAGCAAGTCCTATGTTTTGATTTCGCTTGATGTAGAAGGAGTTTTTAGTTAGCCAAAAACCAGCAACTTATTTTACTCAGAAAGGAGTAAAATCATGGATTACAACAACTTTAACGATATGGATGATCTTTTTAGAGAATTAATGAACGGCTTGGGCGGCTTCAATTCCGAAAACCGCCGCTACTTGATCAACGGCCGGCAGGTAACCCCGGAAGAATTCGCTGAATACCAGAAGACTGGACAGCTGCCAGGACAAGGCCAGGCCAAGAATTTCCAGGGCAAGCAAAAGAAGGCCAACGGCATTTTGGAAAAGTTAGGCCGGAACCTGACCGCTGAAGCCCGGGAAGGCAAGCTCGACCCGGTCATCGGCCGGAACAAGGAAATCCAGGAAACGGCGGAAATCCTCTCCCGCCGGACCAAGAACAACCCAGTCCTGGTCGGGGACGCCGGGGTCGGCAAGACCGCGGTCGTTGAAGGCTTAGCCCAGGCAATTGTCCACGGGGACGTGCCGGAAGCAATCAAGAACAAGGAAATTATTTCCATCGACATCTCCAGCCTGGAAGCCGGGACCCAGTACCGGGGCTCCTTTGAGCAGAACATCCAGGACCTGGTCAAGGAAGTCAAGGACAAAGGCAATGTCATCCTTTTCTTTGACGAAATCCACCAGATCCTCGGTGCCGGCGGCTTGGGCGACGGCAATGGTTCCAAGGGGATGAGCGACATCTTGAAGCCGGCTTTGTCCAGAGGTGAAATCACCGTAATCGGGGCCACCACCCAGGATGAATACCGGAACACCATCATGAAGGACACCGCTTTGGCCCGCCGCTTCAACGAAGTAACTGTCAATGCTCCGAGTCCAGCTGAAACCTTCAAGATCTTGAAGGGGATCCGGTCCTTATACGAAAAGCACCACAATGTGGAACTGCCAGACGACGTCTTGAAGGCCGCCATCGACTACTCAGTCCAGTACATTCCGCAGCGGTCCCTGCCTGACAAGGCCATCGACCTTTTGGACATGACCGCCGCTCACCTGGCTGCCCAACACCCGGTGACTGACGCCAAGACCATTGAAAAGCAGATCAAGGAAGAAAAGCAGGCCCAGGAAAAGGCCGCTGAAAAGGAAGACTACGAAGCCGCCCTTGACCACAAGGCCAAGGCTGAAAAGCTGGAAAAGCAGCTGAGTGAAAACCACAAGGAAAGAAAGACCGTGGCTACCCCGGCTGACGTGGCCGCTGCTGTTGAACGCCTGACCGGGATTCCGGTTTCCAAGATGGGCGCCAGCGACATCGAACGCCTGAAGGGGCTCAGCAGCCGCTTAAAGAGCAAGGTTATCGGCCAGGATGAAGCCGTTGAAGCAGTAGCCAAGGCTATCCGCCGCAACCGGGCTGGCTTTGACGAAGGCAATCGGCCAATCGGCTCCTTCCTCTTCGTTGGCCCGACCGGGGTCGGCAAGACGGAACTGGCCAAGCAGCTGGCCTTGGACATGTTTGGCTCTAAGGATGCCATCATCCGCCTGGACATGTCTGAATACTCCGACCGGACAGCCGTTTCCAAGCTGATCGGGACCACGGCCGGCTACGTGGGCTACGATGACAACTCCAACACCTTGACGGAAAAGGTTCGCCGCAACCCTTACTCAATCATCCTTTTGGACGAAATTGAAAAGGCTGACCCGCAGGTCATCACCTTGCTCTTGCAGGTCCTTGACGACGGCCGCTTAACTGACGGGCAAGGCAACACGGTCAACTTCAAGAACACCATCATTATCGCTACCTCTAACGCCGGCTTCGGTAATGAACAGCTGATGGGCGACGCTAAGAAGGACGAGAAGCTGATGGACCGGCTGGCTCCTTACTTCAGACCGGAATTCCTCAACCGCTTCAACGCGGTCATCGAATTCAAACACCTAACCAAGGAAGACTTGAAGAAAATCGTTAACTTGATGCTGGCTGACGTAAACAAGACTCTGGCCAAGAAGGGCATCAGCCTGACTGTCAGTGAAAGCGCCAAGGACTACTTGATTGAACAAGGCTACGACGAAGCTATGGGGGCACGGCCGCTGAGAAGAGTCATCGAACAGGAAATCCGTGACAAAGTAACTGATTACTACCTGGACCACCTGGACGTCAAGAAGCTGAAGGCGGACATGGTCGACGGGACCCTGGTTATCAGTGAAGATAAATAATAGGATTCTGTTAAAGATCTTGCACAATCGTAAAAAAGGCAGTCAAATGACTGCCTTTTTTACTTTGTCCGGATTTTTTTATTATAATAAATAGGTAATATAAAATCGCTTACGGAAGGTTGCCTTATGCAAGATAAATTCTACGCTTTTAGTGAGGAAGCCAGGGAAGTTTACGAGCGCTCCCGCCGCAGATAAAGCCGCCGCAGATAAAGCCGCCGCAGACAAGGCTGCTGCAGACAAGGCTGCCGCTAGTTCCAACTCTGAATCAGCTACGGTAGATAGCTCTTCTAGCTCGGAAACTACTAATCCAACTGTTTACACCCCATTCGCCGGTAAAGCTGTTCACACTATTTATACTGGTACTAATACTTACCTATATACCACTAAAGAGTTAACTACCATTGCCACCACACCATTACAAGGTGATACCAGCGTAATTGCTTATCCCGATGGCATTACAACGGCCTTAACCGGTAAGAATGCTGGTGACCTAGCTATACCCGTAACTTATAAAGGACAAAACTTGTATTTTAAAGGTACTTTTGAAGGCTTAACTTCAAACGGCTTATATCCAGATGGCTATTACTACGCTTTAACAGACACCACCTTCTACGGTGTGGTTAAGCCAACCGACCCTTCCGTCAAACTTGACGCACCTTTTCTAAACGGTTCCACTTGGTTCTACTATTTTGATGGTGGCGTTACGATTTACAGTTATAAAAATAACGTTTGGACTGGCAATACCTTTTTAAACGCTCAGTAACCACTGATAGATAATTACAATCTACCATATGAAAAACTGTGCGCTTGAATTATTTAGGGTTGCATACAGCGAATTAAAGTGTTAAAATTAGTTAAATTGACATATCCGGAAGTTATAAGTATCATTCATTTTTGCTATCTATTATTTTCCTAGATGTTAATTCAATTTGGTTACTTTTGTTTGATTCCTAGGAGGATATATATATATGCAAAATGGTACTGTAAAATGGTTTAATGCTGATAAGGGCTTTGGGTTTATCACTGGTTCAGATGGAGATGTATTCGTACACTTTTCATCAATTAAAACTAACGGTTTTAAGAGTCTTGAGGAAGGGCAAAAAGTTAGTTACGATGTTGAACAAGGCAATCGAGGACCTCAAGCGACTAATGTTGTTCCACAATAATTTGTCTAATACTATGAAGAACTGCTTTTGATGGAGCAGTTCTTTTTTATGGCTCTTCGTCAAGAAGTACTGATAGAAAAATTTGGATAACTTTTCAAACAGCTCGTGTCTGAGATTGGACATGAGCTGTTCTTTTATTCTTCCAGTTGATGGCAAAGTATGAGTTAGGAAGGGCAAGCAGGATTCGAGCCCGAAAATTAAAGAAGTTACGAAAGCCTGGGAAAAGCACCAGATGTCAGGGCTTGTTTGTCGTAACTATGGCACATTTTTGGTGTTGGAAAGTATTTCCATTCCAAAAGTACTAGGCCCTAATTTAAAAAGCCATTAATAATGGCTAAAATCGGTTATGCGCGTGTGAGTTCCAAGGAGCAACATTTAGATCGACAGTTAGTGGCTTTAAAAGATGTTGATAAATTATTTACGGATAAATTAAGTGGGGCTAACACTAATCGGCCAGAACTGAAAAAATGCTGGCCTATATTCGTGAGGGTGATATTGTAATGGTCACTGAATTAGATCGCTTAGGCAGAAACAACCAGGATTTAACTAATAGTTTAGCCAGTAAATATTCAATTAAGCTGCTAGTGATGGCGTTAATGCCTCCTGCATGTACTTCGGGAGGCGGGAAATGAAAGCGTTGGTGAATCTTTCCATCTGCTCTTCTGTCGTTGTGCTTTTTTATTGGCTAAACTATTGAATTTTCAAGGTACGAGCCCACGTTTGCAAGTGGGAAGTTTAAGTTAATATCTGACTAGCGGACTGTAGTGCTTCCTGCTTGCATCCCCTAGTACAGGATAGTACAGGATTTTAGGAAGCCGCCCCGATTTTGGGCCCCACAAAAAAGGCAAAAAAAGAACCGCCTGCTTAACGCAAGCGGAGAAAATAGAATCACTACTTAGATTCTATCATAGGTTGTCTTAGTAATCATGTTGAAGCCTGTGAACGCATCCGAATCATTGCACCAAATATTGCACCGGATTTAGTAACAACATTTTCTATCCTCAGTTAGTTAGAGTTGGCTAGATTGGAAAGAATCCCGTAGCGGCAAGCATTGAGAGACTTCTAGATTTGCTTAAAATTCGGCCAGGCTTAACCCCATGTTAATGATCAAATCATCGTTTTGGTTTTAACACAGTTTTCCTTGCTCTGACGGGCTTTTTCGGCAATATGCATAAAAAGTTCTAAAGATTTCTTTGCAATTTGCCCCGGCGGGGACTGGGCACGACCTGCAGCCAGGTGGCCAGGATAATCAAGACCCCGCCCGCCATCTTCATGCTGCCAAAGTCGCTGCCCAGAAGGGTAACCGACAGAATCGTCGCTACCAGCGGCTCAAAGGCCTCCAGCATGCTGGCCAGGCCGGCTGAGATATACATAACGCTGGAAAGGTAGAGCGAGTAAGCGAAAACCGTACCGGCGATCACGATATAGATCACCAGGCTCCATTCATTAACCGTAACTCCAGTGGCGGGCATCACGGCCAGGGCCGGACTGAGGATAATCCCGCCCAGCAGCATCCCCCAGGCCAAAATAGTGATGGTCCCGTACTTTTTAAAAAGCTTGGCCGGCATGGCAATGGCCAGAGCCTGGGTCAAGGCACTGAAGAAGCCCCAGACCAGGGTTTTAGGCGTCACCGCCAAGTGGCTGAAATTTCCGTTGGTCACCAAAACCACCGTCCCGACCACCGCTAGCAAGACCGCGATCAGATCGATTCTCCGGGGCATTTGCCGGGTTTTAGCCGCCATAAAGCAAATGATCAAGACCGGGGCCAGGAAGACCAGGACAGTGGCCGTCGGCGCGTTTGAGGCCGCTACCGTGTAGAAGTAGGTAAACTGGGCCCCGGTGATGCCCAGCATGGAGAAAAGGGCCGCGTAGAGAAGGTCCTGGGGATTTTTGAAAATAGCAAAGGTCCCCTTCCCCTTGTGGACCAGGGAAATGAGCAAAAGGCTCGCCCCGGCCAGCCATGACCGGACGTCAACCAGCCAGAAGGTATTGATATTGGGGTTTTGGTAGAGCATTTCCGCCGCCGCTCCCGAGGTCCCCCATAAGGCAGCCCCGGTAATTGCCAACAGGATTCCCAAATGCTTGTCTTTCATTTCTTCACCGTCATCGTTTCACGTGTAACATTCCATTTCTGCCTGGAAAGACAGATCCTTTTACATTATGACAGTTTTATGAGATTTTTGTTAGTCCCTTCCTGAAAAAAGGCAAAAGAAAAAGCAGCGAAAACGCTGCTTGCTTCTTTTCTTCTACTGCTTCTCTTCTTCCGCCTTGTCGATCAAGTACTTGAAGAGACGGTTCATGATGGCTGCTTCCGGGGCAGGGTTAGCGTGCATTTCTTCCGGGTGCCACTGCACGGCGATCACCTTGCCGTCAGTGCTTTCCAAAGCTTCCGTCACCCCGTCGCTGGCGCTGGCTGATTCGGTCAAGTCCGGAGCCACTTCCTTGATCAGCTGGTGGTGGAAGGAGTTGGTCATGAGGCTGCTTTCCCCCATGATCTTTTCCAGGTTTGTCCCGCTCTTGATCTTGACCACGTGGGTGCCCACGTCAGGCCGGGTAGCCTGCATGTGCTTTAAAGTGTTGCCTGGCCGCAAAGACAGGTCCTGCCACATGCTGCCGCCGTGGGCCACGTTGATGATCTGGGCGCCCCGGCAGATGCCCAGGACCGGTTTGCCGGTTTCTTCCGCCCGCTTCAAGAGGGCCATGTCGAAGGCATCCCGGTCTGGCCAGGTTTCCCCGCTTTTTTGGTCAATTTCTTCCCCGTACAAGTGGGGGTCAAGGTCATGGCCGCCAGACAGGATCAAGCCGTCAACTAAGTCCAGCTGCTTAAAGGCCATCTCGCTCCCGCCAGCGGTAAAAGGAATTACCAAAGGAATCCCGCCGTTCTTGAGGACTGAGTCCACGTAAGCAGCGTTGACGTAGGTCCGGGGCTCGCCCATGAAGGGGCCGGACTGGATCGTAACTTCTGAAGCTGAAATACCGATAACTGCTTTTGCCATCTTATTCTCCCATGTCTACAAACTTCTCCACCGCCAAAGCGATGCCGTCCTGATTGTTGCTGGCCGTGACGTAGTCAGCCGCGGCCTTGATCTCGTCGATCGCGTTGCCCATGGCCACCTTGAAGACCCCAGGCAACTGGAAGTCAGAGAGGTCATTGTTGTTGTCGCCAAAAACCATGGTTTCTTCCGGCTGGATGTTCAAAAGGTCCAGCAAAGTGGTTAGGGCCTGGCCTTTGGAGGTGCCGGGAGTATTGAATTCCAGGCAATGGCCGCCGGAAGCAGAGATTTCGAATTCCTGCTCAGTTGCCGGACTGAAGCCAGCCCGGAACTTCTTCATCTTGCTAGGCAAAGAAACAAACTCGCCCTTGATGAATTCGTAGTGCTGGCCGGGCACCATCCGCTTGACCCCCATGTTCCGGGCCTTGGCCAGAAAGCCGACACCGAAGGCACTGCCCTTTGGGGCTACATAGAAATCCTTGGTGTCCATGAAGTAAGGGCCAAAAATCCCCGTCTGCTTCAAGGCCAGAATGTGCTCCACGTTTTCATCAGTCAAGGGGCTGGCGCTTAGGACTTCCCCGTCCATCCGCTGGATCAGGCCGCCATTGTAGCAAATAGCAAAGTTGTCTGCCGGATCCAGCTTGAAGGGTTCAAAGACCTTCAAGACGCCAGGCAGGGGCCGGCCGGACAGGGGCACCACAAGAATTCCTTTTTCCCGGGCCTTTTTTAAAGTCGCCAGGGTCTTAGGGCTGACCTTCTTTCTGGAAGTCAGCAAGGTTCCGTCCAAGTCCACCGCGATCAATTTAATCTTCATAGATGTTTCCTTTCATCTTTGCAACTATTTTACGGCAAAAGGCGGCCAGCGCCTAATTTCACGCTTAGTTTTCCTTGTGCTTGGAATTTTGGCTGTTGTTTGGCCCCGGCTTGACCTGCTGCTTGAGCAGGTACTCCTGGATAATCCTGACCACCTGCTTATTCTGCGGCAGGCTGGAGTGCTGGGCTTCTGCCCCGGTAACAGTCATCGTGGTATAGCTCTTGACCTGGTTCTGGAAGATGTACTTGCCGGCTTCCACGCTGCTTTCCGGCACTATCCCGTCGGATTCGTAGTTTTTCCCGCCGGACAGGGAGTAGACGATCATATTTTTCGGCAGGCGCTTGCGGTACTTGATAAAGTCTGTCATCATTTGCGTCTTGTACTTGATGCTCTTTTCACTGAAGTTGTAAGGCGAGCCCAAGGTCATCAAGCGCTTGATTGTGATTTCATATGAATAGTCGCTGTAGTAGTGTTCCAGCCAGTAGGTCCAGATCAGGCCCCCGTTTGAGTGGCCAAAAGCCTTGAAGTTGTTAAACTTGTAAGTTTTGGCAATTTCGTAAAATGCATCGTCCAGCCAGCCGGCCTGCTTCTTGATATTGCTGTAACCGTCATGGTTATTTTGGAAGCCAATCACGATAAAGGGCTCATTGTCCTCCTTTTTTATTGAACCAGAATAAGTCAAGGTCCCGTCTTCACTGATTTCCACCTTAAGCAAACTGTGCTTATAAGGGGTATTCTCGTTGAGCAGGTCCACCAGTTCATTGAAGCGGTTGACGGTAGCACTGGAGCCGGGAACCATGATCAGAGGTGACAGTTGCGAGCGCTGGCGTTCAGCGTGCTCCTTGTTGGTCTTTTTCATCCAGGAATAGCCCGGAACGGCCAGCAAAATAATGATCGTCAAGGCAACGACGATCAGTTTCCAGTTGCGGCTCTTAAACATGACGGTCATCCTCCATTTCATAGTCCTTCAGCAGGATCTTGGTCCGGTTGTCCAGCTTGACGGCTGGAATCATCATGACCACGTCCAGGCAGAAGAGGAAGATGGTGAAAATCAAGGTCGGCCAGTTGCCGTTAGTGGCAAAAAACGGCACCAGAGGGCCTGGCGTCCCCGTCAAGACCGTGTAGACCGGAGTCGGCACGATATGCAGGAAAATCGCCAAAGCCGCGATCAGCATGTTCACGACTGGCACCAGGACCAGCTCAAGGGCATAGATCGGGTTGAGAATCACCGGCAAGCCGACCAAAAAGCCCCGGGACGAACTGAACAAAAGCGGCCAGAGGTTCATCTTAGCCACTGTTTCCGACTCCTTCCGTCGGCCCCAGATCAAGATGGCCACGGCTAAAGCTAAAATTGCCCCGCAGCCACCCATCACCCCGTAAATCGAGATCATGGACCCGCCCAGGTAAGGATAAGGCACCTTCCAGACTGCCCCCCGCCGCAAGACATAGGTCAAGTTGGCAATCGCGGCAGCTGATCCAGCCACGTTGCCCAAGTCAAGAATCGGGGCTTCCAGGCCCAGCCAGCTCAAAAATGAAGCCAGGGCCGTGGCCGGCACCGTCAAAAGCAGGTTGTTGGAATTTTCAACCGTTGACACGATGCTGGTCAGGCTAAAGTTGGCCTTGACCTTGCTGATAACCACATAGAGAATCCCGCCGATAGCGATTCCCCCGATTACAGTAACCAGGGTCGGCTTCAGAGCCTTGATCGCCCGGTCCTGGACCAGTTTGGTGTGCTCATAGTTTACAGACTCATAATCGGCCCCTAACCAATGGAAAACCTGTCCTACCCCATAACCCAGCAAGAGGGCAAAGGAGGTGTACTGGAAGCCCAAATAGCCCCCCGTAAGCAAAGAAATCCGTCCGGTCAAGCCCAGCTGAAAGAGATAGATCATGACCAAGAGACTGGTCAGAGCACTGATCCCGGCCATCGTCGCATCTTTACGGTAGATTTTAGCCGTAAAGGAAGCTGAGAAATAAACCGTGAACAGGCAAAAAAGGCCGAAGATAACTTCAACCACGCATTGTGACAGGTTGGTCCCGATGTCCCAGAAGCGATCACTCATGATTTTGTCAAAATCAAATAAATTATAGATAAAACTTTCCGGCGCAAAGACGCTATTCTGCAAGACCTGGAAAAAGGCCCCGACCGTCGCGATCGGCATCAGAACGGCAAAGGTTCGCTGGGCCACTCTAAAAAAGGAGCGGCGGCGCAGCCAGATGCACCACTTGGCTAATTTGTCCATTTACTCTTCCCCCCACAAAAACTATATCAATTATACAAATTTCCTTAGTACTTGAGCAAACTTTTGCCGCAAAAAACCGGACCAATTTCTGGTCCGGTTTAAAAAGTAACAAGAAATGTATTTATTCAACACTTGTAGCTGTCTCAGTTGCCAATGTGGGGTTAACCAGCATTACCAAACCGATGATGAGTGTTAGTAATCCCATGGTAGCTGCCTGCTTTCTATGATGTCTGTGTTTAAAATTATAAGCTATGTTTTCATTCTAAAGGCCAAGGAGAAGAATTGCGAGTCATCTGCCTATCCTTAAGAAATACTTTAGAAAAGTAAGTATCTTGTAACTTAAAAGAAAACAAACTGCAATTAACCTGTAACAAAGGCAAAAAATATAAAAGCCAAGGAAAGCAAAAAAGAGCCAGACTTCCGTCTGACTCTTGCTTCGCGCGGCAGCTTCCTATCCTCGCAGGCAGTTTCCCACCAAC
>NZ_QOCY01000024.1:0-21425 GCF_024701915.1 Lactobacillus leichmannii
CAGCTTCGGCTAGAGGACAAGAATGTGTTTAATGCTATTCACCTGAATAGCATTGGATATGTTTTTGAATTCGGGTGCTTGCTTTCTTCCACCTTCAGCTTTTTCTTCTTAGCAGCCAGCTTCTCGTTGTAGCTGGCTGCCTTAGCGTTGTATTCCTTAACATCCTCTTGCAGCTGCAAGCTGTCAGTAATCACCTTCATCGGGTTCAGCCAGGTGTCGTTGTCCCGCCAGTAGTTCTTGTAAGGGTGACCGTGCTTGCTGATGTAGTCAGCGCTGGTCTTGGTGATCCCCAGGTGCAGGTGGGAGTCAGTCAGCCGGCCGAGCTTATCGCCCAGCTTGACCTTCTGACCGGCCTTAACCGTAATATCTGACCGGTTGGCGAAACCTTCCTGGTAGACTTCAACATAGCCGTCTGGAGAAACGACCCAGATGTACCAGCCTAGACCCGTGCAGTAGGCAACTTTCTTCACAGTCCCCGGGTGAATAGCCAAAACAGCCGCCTTGTTGCCGACCTCGCTCCAGCCAAAGTCCCAGCCGTCATGGAAGTAGGACTTCTTCGGGTAGACCCGCCGGCAGACGTCGGTCTTCCCATAGCGCTGGCCCGACAGGTATTTGATCTTCTTGGTGTAGCACTTGGCGAATGGATAGCCCCAGATGTCCTTTTCAGCTACCGTCTTCTTGACCTTCAAGGCCTTAGGCTGGGTGGAGCCCAGCTTGACATCCTTTTCCACTGGATAATTCTTGATATACACGCCCGCGAAAGCGAAGAGGGCAGCAAAAAGTGCCACCGTCACGACTCCGCCCCAAATCCGCTTGCTCTTCTTATTATTTTTCTTTTTCTTGCTCATTAATATAAAAAGTCCTTCTTGTCCAACAATACATGCTCATCAAGGTCACTCTTTAAAAAGACTTCCAGGTCTCGGTCAAAGTTGTAGGCTAACTGCCGCTTAGGTAAATCGCTGATCTTGACCCATTCCAGTTTGCCTTCCCTTGAAGCGTGGAGACTTCCTGAGAACTGGTCGGCCCGGTAGAAGAAGACCAGGTAACGCCGGTCCAGCTTGTCAAAAAACTGCTTGAAGCCGACCAGGCGGGGACTGACTATGTCCAGGTTGGTCTCTTCCTTGACCTCGCGAATGACTGAATCATGAAATGACTCATGCTTTTCAATATGGCCGCCTGGAAAAGCCAGGCCTGGCCAAACCGGGTCCTCCCGGTCGATCGTCAGAACCCGGTCTTTGTCCACGATCATGCACATATTAGTTAAAGTAGTAGGCTCCGTCCGGTCCATGTCTTGTCTTTCTTTCCTCCTGTTATCTAAAAAGGCTGACAAAAATACAATTAATTATAGCACGTGGATTATTTCTTTGCAGAAACTGTCTTTTGCTGGCTGGCATATGATAGAATTTACTTTTGGATAAAGGAGCGTTTTACTAATGAATTTAAGACTTAACAGACTTGCCGAGATGGTTGATCCAGGCAGCCGCCTGGCCGATATCGGCACCGACCACGCCTACCTGCCGATCCTCCTGGTAAAGAGCGGCAAGATCAGCCACGCTATCGCCAGTGACGTTGCGGCTGGCCCCTTAGAGAATGCGAAAACGGACATCGCCGCCGCGGGACTTTCTGACCAGATTGAAACCCGGCTGGGTTCAGGCTTGGAAACCATTAAGGAAAGCGACCAAATCGATACGGTCGTCATCGCCGGCATGGGCGGCAAATTGATGGTCAACCTGCTCTCTGAAGCCGCCTCCCGGGGCATTTACTACCCAAGCCTGGTCCTTGAAGCCAATATTGGGGAAAACACCGTCCGCCGTTGGCTGATGGCCAACAAGTACGAGATCGTCGCTGAAGACATCGTCTATGAAGCAGGCCACATCTATGAGCTGATCAAGGCCCGTTTAACTGACCAGGTTCACGAATTGACTGTCCGCGAGCAGGAATTTGGTCCCTTGCTCTTAAAGAACAAGACTGATGTTTTCTATAAGAAGTGGCAGGGACAGGAAGCCTACTACCAAAAGCTGCTGGCTAACCTCAACAAGGCTCGGGAAAAGGACCTGACCCGGATCAAGGAAGTCGAAAACTTGCTGGCTATGATCAAGACAGAATTAGGTGGGGAAAATGACTAAAGTAAAAGACATTGTAGCTAAACTGAATGAAGCTTTCCCGGAAAGTATCGCCAGTGCCGGTGACCCGGTCGGCCTGCAGATCGGCAGCCTGGAAGCACCAGTCCACAAGATCCTGGTGACTTTAGACGTCCGGCCAAATGTGGTTGATGAAGCCATCAGGAGAGGTGCTGACCTCATCGTCAGCCACCACCCCTTGATCTTCCGTCCGGTTAACAACTTGGACTACAGCGACCCACAAAAGGCCATGTACGCCAAGATAATTGCTAACGGCATCACCGTTTACTCCATTCATACTAATTCCGACAAGGCCCAGGACGGGTCAAGCGACTGGCAGGCTGAAGAACTTGGCCTTTTGGACGTAACCGGCTTTGCCCCAGACGAGGACGGCATCGCCATTGGCCGCAAGGGCCGCCTGCCAGAAGCAATGAAGGCGATCGACTTTGCCCACTACGTCAAGGAAAAGATGGGGGTGGACATGGTTCGCCTGATCTGCGCTGACCAGGATAAAATGGTGGAAACTGTTGCCTTCGTCTGCGGGGACGGGAACAAGTTCTGGAAACAGGCCTTAGCTGACAAATGCGACGCCTACATCACCGGTGACGTCTACTACCACACTGGCCATGACATGATTTCATCAGGCTTGGTAGTAGTTGATCCGGGCCACTATACGGAGAAGCTCTTCAAGTATGAAGCTGCCAAACGGCTCAGTGCCTGGCAGAAGGAAGAGGGCTGGAGCGTAGAGTGTTTAATCAGCGCTGAATCAACCGATCCCTTCCAGAACATTTTTTAGTAAGTGAAATATTTTTGTTTATGTAAAGAATAAGGAGAAAAAGATGGAATACCCAACTTTGCTGCCAAGATTTTTGAAGTACGTCAAGATCAACTCCCGGTCAGATGAACATGCTGACCGCTTCCCATCCACCCAAAGAGAAGTGGACTACCAAATGGTCGTCATGAAGGAACTGGAAGAACTGGGCTTAAGTGACGTTCACTACAATGAAAAGGCTGGTACGGTCATCGCAACTATTCCTTCCAACGTTGACTGGGACGTGCCGGTTATGGGCTTCTTGGCTCACTGCGACACGGCTGATTTCAATTCAGAAAACGTTAAGCCGCAGATTACTGAAAACTACGACGGGGAAAGCAAGATCCAATTGGGCGACAGCGAATTCTACCTGGACCCGGCCGTCTTCCCGAACTTGAAGAAGTACAAGGGGCAGACCATTATCTCTGCTTCCGGTGATACTCTTTTGGGCGGGGACGACAAGTGCGGGAATGCCGAACTGGTCACCTTTGCTGAATACCTCCTGGCTCACCCGGAAATCAAGCACGGGGAAATCCGCCTGGGCTTCACGCCAGACGAAGAAATCGGCACTGGTGCTCAGCATTTTGACGTGGAAGACTTCAACGCTGCCTTTGCCTTTACGGTTGACGGGGAGGGCCCGGGCAAGCTGGACTGGGGGACCTTCTCAGCAGCTCAGTTTGAACTGGACATCCAAGGCGTTAACGTGCACCCAGCTGTAGCCAAGGGACAGATGATCAACGCCATTCAAGTCGGGATTGACTTCCAGAACTCCCTGCCGCAAGACGAAGTGCCGGAAAAGACTGAAGGCGAAGAAGGCTTCTACCACTTGATGGACTTCTCTGGTACGGTTGACAACGCCCACCTGGCCTACATCATCCGTGACTTCAAGCGCGACGGCCTGGAAGCCCGGAAGAACCTGGTCAAGGAAAAGGTGGCTGAACTCAACGCCAAGTATGGGGAAAGAATCAAGCTGAAGATGTGGGACCAGTACTACAACATGGCTGATGAACTGGCCAAGCACATGGAAATCATTGACCTGGCCCGGGATGCTTACAGAGCCTGCGGCTTGACTGAAATCAATGAAGAACCAGTCAGAGGGGGTACGGACGGGTCACAACTGACTTACATGGGTCTGCCATGCCCGAACCTCTTTGCCGGGGAAGAAAACATGCACGGCCGCTACGAATACACGGTTCTGGAATCAATGTGGAAGGCTGTTGACGTCATGATCAAGATGGCTGAACTGCAAGCTGAACGGAACAAGTAAGACAAGATAACTTAAATATAAAGGATAAGAGCTGCTCTAGGGTGGCTCTTATTTTTTGTCTGTGAATAACTTGGCCGGGGATAGGGTAAAAAGAGACCGTGGAACAAAAATCGGAGAAAAAGGCTTACAGAGCTAGAAAGAGAAATGCTGTAATAGCAAGCTTTATCGCTTGCGATAGCGGGTTAAAGTTAAATGATAAAAATGGCAGCTGTTAAGAAATAGTAGCCGTTGTCCTTTACATAACAAGCTTCTTACTATTTTAAACTTTATGCAAAATGTAAAATGGTTATCGTGAAACAATGAAGTGATAAAAAGAAATGAGAGAGGGGAAAAGCAGAGAAAAAAGGGCAAAAGAAAACCGGGCCGTTTGGCCCGGTTGCTTACATTTAGCTCTGGAGATAGCTCTGGAGATAGTCCAACATCTGGTTGATTTCATCGCTGGTAAAGTTGCCCCGCCCTTGCTTCATGGCGTGCACCTTTTCCACTGAGAGGTGGCTGGCAAAGGCCAGGGTAGTATCGCTCACAGCGTGCTTGCTCTGAAATTCGATGATTGCATCCGAAAGTTCTTCTGGTTTCATTGATCTTCACTCCTTAATAACCGTATTTTACCATTTTTTGAAAAGTTGTTGAGGGAGCTTCAGAATTTTTTAGTAAAAGTCGCTGCTGATCTGGGTAACTGGCCAGTAGCGCAGAACTACCTTGCTCAAGATATTGCTCCGCTTGATTGGGCCGAAGTAGCGGGAGTCCTTTGAAACGTCCCGGTGGTCACCCATGACCCAGTATTGGTTCTTCTTCAGCTTGACCTTGAAGTTGCTGGTGTAGTAGACCCCGGCTAAATGGTCAGCCTTTTTGTACTTGTTGTTCAAGTATTGCTGGTCCGTCTTCTTGCCGTTGATGTAGAGGACGTCGTTCTTGGACTGAACCGTGTCGCCTGGCAGCCCGATCACCCGCTTGATGTACATGGCGTTTGCCTGGTCCGGCGCCTTGATGATGACAACGTCATTTCTCTTAGGAGTGAAGTGGCGCACAGCAATCAAACGGTCGCCGTCTTCAAAGGTCGGTTGCATGGACGGGCCAGACACCACTTCATTGGCTAAGAAGAAGGAGAAGACAACATAATAAATTGAGACAAAGACCAGGAACATGACCAGGACGTCCCGAAAAAATTTACCCCAGCTTTCTTCTTCAGCTGCTTGCTTATTCTTTTTCTTCATTTGATAAAAAATCTCCTTTTACTGACTATTAACTTATTATAGCCTATTTTCTTGCAGGGGCGGCGTTCGGGCCGGCCTTTTTTAGCATCTCTTCAGAAAATGGAATGAGATTACACTGGGCAGCGTTGTACTGGTAGTAGGCCAGACGCTTTGGCGGGCAGCGGAAAATCTCCAGGAGTTCCTTGTCAGAATACTTCTGCTGGCTGATCAAGGAATAGACATAAGAGAGGCGGAGATTGGTTAGAGTGATTGGCATGGGGGAGAGGAGATCCTTGTCGGTCTTGACCAGCTGCATGATGTTGTTGGTACTGGCATATGGTTCACCGGACCTGGAGGCGAAAATATAAGGATCCGGGTCCTTTTCAAAGGAAAGTGTGCCAGTCAGGTAGTCAGTCATCTCGCCCAAATTGTCTTTCACCTCGCTATAGCGAATCCCTAAGAGTTCCTTAGCCTGATAGCCCAGGGCAAAAAGCTGCAGCAGCCAGAGAGTCACCGGCTGCTTGACATAGGGGATGAGGGCAGGCAAATGCTCTGGCCAGTCGATTACATAGGTCTTCCGCCGCTCAAAAGAGTAGCCCTTGAGGTCTAGTAAACGATAGCTTGGGGTAATTCCAGCCAGGGCCAGGTAGTAGAAGTACTTTTTAATGTAGGAGACATACTTGTTGACGGTCGTGACCTGCAAATTTTCCTTAGTCGCCAACTGCTGCAGGTAGTCACGGACATTGCTGGCCGTGATTTCATTAACGTCACTGGATGGGAAATTCACTTCTGCATAGGTAAAGAAGTGGTCCAAACAGTAATCGGCGTTCTCAATTGACTTGGGGCTGAGTCTTTGCGGACCCCGGCACCAATTCTCAAAACCTTCCTGGTGGGGATACATAATCGGCTCCTTTCTTTTTGTCTGTTAGTATCCTAATTGTTACTACAATAATTATAACATACAAACGCGGCTACGCCGCGCCCCAAAAAACTTGTTAGCAAAAGGTCTCTGACTTAAGATATTGCTGGATTAACTTTCTGGCAGAAAAACCAGTAAAATTGAAGCAAATTGGCATTAAAGATGAAAAAAGATAGATTGGAGGTCAGATATGAAGACTGAGAAAGAAAAAATGCTAGCGGGTCAGGTCTATAATCCTGGTCAAGACGAAGAACTGATGGCTGAACTAGCTGCCTGCAAGGCCAAGTGCCTCCGCTACAACCAATTGACGACTGCTGCTGAAAAGAAGGAGCTCTTAAAAGAGATCTTGGGTCAAAGCGGAGAGAACTGTCATATCGAACCAAATTTCTGGTGCGACTATGGCTGGAATATCAAGGTTGGCAACAACTTCTACGCCAACCACAACTTGACTGTCCTGGATGCAGGCGGGGTGACCTTTGGCGACAATGTCTTTATCGGTCCTGACTGCGGCTTCTACACTTCCGGTCACCCGCTTGATGCGGAAAGAAGAAATACGGGACTGGAATATGCCTACCCGATCACTGTTGGCAACAATGTCTGGATCGGCGGGGGAGTCCGGGTGGTGCCTGGCATCTCTATCGGTGACAACTCCGTCATTGGTGCTGGCAGCGTCGTTGTTAAGGACATCCCAGCCAACTGCGTGGCCGCCGGCAACCCATGCCGGGTTATCCGGGAAGTCACTGACGATGATGCAAATAGTGACTTGAACTGGAAAAAGTAAAAGACAGTAAAAAGAACATAAGAAGCAAACGACTCTTTGTAAACAGCAATGAGTCGTTTTTGTCTTTTTAGGAGGTAATAATTATATGACATTTTTGCATTTGGGTCAGTCGGTCGTAGAAAGACCAAGAGTGATGCTCATAGCAGTCTTCACGTTTGTGATTATTAGCAGTATCATTTATAATTTTTTGCAAAAGACTTGCAAGCAAGGTGAAAATCAGATAAACTATAGCCTATCATACAAATATGCGTAGGGAGTAACCGGCATTACAGGTGCACTCATGGCGTCAAGCTCGAAAGTAATTTCCGCTGTGAGTTTAAATGGTGAGACTATTGTATAGACTTTTTTAGCCTAGCAATAGTCTCTTTTTTATTGCCGGGCAGATTAGGAGGCATTTTTTGAAGGATTTTTATCTACAAAGTAAAGACGAGGTCTTGAAGGAATTCAAGGCAAGCCCTAATGGTTTGAGTAGCGATGAAGCCAAGGAACGTTTAGCCAAATATGGGGAAAATGCCCTGGTAGAAGGGAAGAAAAAGACCGTTTTCCAGGTTTTCTTAGACCAGTTCAAAGACCTGATGGTTATCATCTTGATCATCGCCGCCTTGATTTCGGCCTTTACCGGGGATGCGGAAAGCACCATTGTCATCATCGCCGTTTTGATTTTGAATGCGGTCTTGGGGACTGTCCAGCATGTAAAGGCCGAGAAGTCGCTGGAAAGCTTGAAATCACTGTCTTCACCAAGCGCCAAGGTCTTGCGCGATGGGCAAAAGGTGGAAATTGATTCGAAAAAGCTGGTGCCAGGCGATATCTTGGTTCTTGAAGCCGGGGACTTGGTTACTGCTGACGGGCGAATCTTGGACAACTTTTCTTTGCAAGTCAACGAAAGCTCCTTGACCGGGGAATCAACCAATATTGACAAGGCCGACATAGATTTTGACCAAGAACGGCCCCTGGGTGACCGGCTCAATATGGTCTATTCCAGTTCTCTGGTGACTTACGGCCGGGCCAATGTCTTAGTGACTGGCACCGGGATGGGTACTGAAATCGGCAAGATTGCCAAGTTGATGAACGACACCAAGGAAAAGAAGACCCCTCTCCAGCAGTCCCTAGACAAGTTTTCATCAAAATTAGCTACTGCCATCTTGTTAATCTGCTTGGTGGTCTTTGGCCTCCAAATCTGGAGAGGGCAGCCGCTCATGGATGCCTTGCTCTTTGCCGTAGCCTTAGCGGTGGCCGCTATTCCAGAAGCACTTTCCTCAATCGTCACCATCGTGCAAGCCATGGGGACCCAAAAGATGGCCAAGCAGCACGCCATTATTAAAAATTTGGCTGCGGTTGAGTCCTTGGGCTCAGTTTCCGTCATTGCCTCTGATAAGACAGGGACTTTGACCCAAAACAAGATGACCGTCCAAGATATCTACATTGGCGGAGAAGTCTTACAGCCTAACGAGTTGAGCCTTGACAACCAGCTCCACCGCTATCTTTTGTACGACGTAGTTTTAAACAACGACTCCCGCCTACAAGCAGATGGTAAGGGGATTGGTGACCCAACTGAATATGCACTCTTAGAAATGTACCGCCAGGTACCAGGCATCGACATGGGGGATGACCAAATTGCCTTAAGCGAGGACGATTTGCGGGACTTTTTGGACCGGCAAGAAGAAGTACCGTTTGACTCAGACCGCAAGCTCATGTCCACCAAGCACCTGATCCACACGGTACCAACCATCTTTACCAAGGGGGCGGTGGACGTTCTCTTAGACCGCTGCGTCAGCTACCGGATCGGTGATGAAATCAAGCCGATGACGACAGAAGCCAAGCAGCAGATCCTGGACCAAAACCAAGCCTTTTCTGAAAACGGCTTGCGGGTTTTGGCCTTTGCCTACAAGGAAAGTGACGAAGAGCTAAACCTAGATGCCGAAAACGGCTTGATTTTCATCGGTCTCATTTCTGAAATGGACCCACCACGACCAGAAAGTGTCGCTGCCGTTGCCCAAGCTAAGAAGGCCGGCATTAAGACGGTGATGATCACTGGTGACCACAAGGTGACGGCTGTTGCGATTGCTAAGAAAATCGGAATTTTTGCAGAGGGCGACCTGGCAGTAACTGGCTTAGAACTTGACGCCATGAGCGATAAAGAACTGGACGATAAGATTGAAAAAATCTCCGTTTACGCCCGAGTTTCTCCTGAAAACAAAATCCGGATCGTTGACGCCTGGCAAAGAAAGGGTAAGATCGTATCTATGACTGGTGACGGGGTGAACGACGCCCCAGCCTTGAAGAAGGCGGACATCGGGGTGGCCATGGGGATTACCGGGACCGAAGTTTCTAAGGATGCCTCCAGCATGATCTTGGCTGACGACAACTTCGCGACTATCATCAAGGCCGTGGCCAACGGCCGGACGGTTTACGAAAATATCAAAAATGCCGTGATGTATCTCTTGTCCGGCAACCTGTCAGCCATCATTACGGTGCTCTTTGCCTCAATTGCGGGCTTGCCAGTGCCATTTATGGCCGTTCAGCTGCTCTTTATCAACCTGGTAACCGACTCTCTGCCAGCCCTGGCGATTGGGATGGAACCCGGGGCTAACGATATCTTGAACCGGCCACCGCGTGACCCTAAGGAAGGGATCTTGAACAAGCAGATGGTAACTAGGGTAGCTGTGCAAGGTGCCTTGATCGCGGTCAGCGTTATTGCGGCCTTCTTGATTGGCCTGAAGACCAGCTCTGCTGTAGCCTGCACCATGGCCTTTTCAACCTTGACTTTTGCACGTCTCTTTCACGGCTTCAACTGCCGGTCAGAGCACAGCATCTTCAAGATTGGCTTTAAAAATAACTGGTACAGCTTGGCTGCCTTTGTGGCTGGCAGCTTATTATTGAGCTTGATCCTGTTTGTCCCAAGTCTCCACAGCCTGTTTACGGTAACGCCGCTTGCAGGAGGTCAGGTCGGGATGATTGCCTTGCTGGCATTCTTGCCAACGGTGGTTATTCAGGCAGTGAAAGTGATTCGTGAAAAGAACTAATTAGCATAATAATTAATATTGACTATTAAATATTTATAAAAAGACATCGAATGAGTTCAGTTCGGTGTCTTTTTTAGAGGTCATGCAGTGCGGCTTGAGTTTTTCCTTAATGCTGGACCGGCGAGAAGCCATGCGGATAGTTCTAGACCAGTATGATTACCGGAAAATTGCCAAATATAAGCAGAATTATTTTGACAGACTTATGCAAACAGCATCTCTGGCAGTATACGGATGGGCAAAGCCTGGTTTATGAAAGCCACCTAAAAGAGGTGCTGGCTACTAATGATCTAGCGCAAAAATTGTCGAAAGACTTGAAAAAGCGGGGCTTTAAATTTGTTGGTCCGGTGGTGATGTATTCTTATTTGCAGGCATGCGGTTTGAACAATGACCATGACGCGGATTGCCCAAGACGGGAATATTTGATCGAACATTATCCTAGTGAAGTAGTTGAGTAGTCAAAAATGACATCAATTCTGGATGTCATTTTTCTTTTCTTCTAAATGCTGTCGGCGTCATCCCTGTTACTTTTTTTAATATGGGCTTTGCCGTCAACTCCGGGCGAATTGCCGGACTTGAAGCTGCCAAGAAGATCAAGAATTGTTAATATAGTCGCAAAAAGATCATGCAATAAACATTGCATAATCTTTTTGGTATTTTTGCTAATAAAGGTTGGGGGGATTATTTTGTCCAAAAGCCTTTGGCTAAGAAAGTTTGGGGGATCATCATCACTAGATATTTACCTTTTTCCAAAAAGAAGCCTATACTAAAAAGTAAGATGCAAAAAGATGATCAAAAAAGAAGTAAAAGTCAGCTTATTATATGAATTAGAAAATCTTCACCATGTCGTGGTTCAGGTAGCTTACGTCGATGGCGAATCCGTTTACGCCTTGCAGCTGCTCCATAAGCAGACTGACATCGCGGTCTACCATGGCAATGCCCGCGGGAAAAAGGTCTACTTTGACCCGCATTTTCCGCATGTCTATCTAACCGACAAGGCGGGTGGCCACACGCAGACTTTTACCTATAGCGGAAGCGGCCACAAGTGGTACATTGGCACCAAGCACCAAAAATCCGGCCATACCCTCTGGGACATCCAAATTGCCCGGGTAGACCTAGATGTCTACCCCATTCAGCATGACTCTAATACCCAGATGGTCCGCCTGTCCCACCTAAACCGGGCGGGGGCGACCTATGGCGATGGAAGCGTCCAATACGAGGGAAAATTGTATGAGCGAATGGAAGCTGCTGTTTCACCAGACCTGCAAACTTTCCTAGTCGCCACGATTGATCTCAATCATGTAGGTCACTTTGCCATCTACGATAATAATTTGATCCAGGAAAAAATGGACGAGGCTGAAGCCAGCCATGCCAATGTCAACATTGAAGACATCCCGTGCCTTGGTGCTTTTACCATCCCGCACTTCAACCAGTATCCCCTCAAGTCCATCCAGGGCTACGCCATCGACAACGACGCCAACATCTACGTCTCCAGCCAGCCTAGTCCTAAGCCCGGCCTTTTTGGCCACTATAAACAGCAAAGCCCCCGCGAGATCGTCAAGATTCCTTGGTGTGAAGCTGATAGTAAAAAGTGGTCGGTGGCTGACCTAGATCGCGAAAAAGTCATTGACCAGTTTGGCTTTGCGACCGAATTTGAAGGAATACAGGTAAGTGAGTCTGGTGACCTTTACCTAACAGTGGCCTACCATGCCAAAGATAATGATACGACTTTGAAAAATCGGATCTACCGTATTAGCGGTTTATAGAAAAAAGCTTCGAAATGATATGGCCCCCGAAATTAGGATACTAATTTTGGGGGTTATATCAACCCCTTGACTTAAAGTTAACTTTAAGTGTTATCTTATGCTTGTAAGCGAAAACAAATACAAGTAAAGCAGCTGGTCGCATACAGAATGAGCCGGCTGATTGCCGGTGTCAACCTGTTTAAAGATTTGAGGTGATAAAGATGGCGGAAGAAAAAAAGCCAACTGAAGAAACTAAGACAAAGCAGGGGCAAGAAGAGAAGACTTTTACCATCTCCCAAGTGGCGGAATTGATGAACGTCGCTCCGTCAACCCTCCGCTACTATGACAAAGAAGGCCTTTTGCCTAATATCAAGCGGGTCAACGGCATCCGGATTTTTGAAGTTAAAGACTTCCGCTGGCTAAAAGTCTTGACCTGCCTGAAAAATACGGGGATGCCAATCCGGCGGATCAAGGAGTACGCTAAGCTGGCGCAGGAAGGCGACAAGACCATCAATGAGCGTTACCAGTTAATTAAGGACCAGCGCCAGTTGGTCTTAGACCAGATTGACCAGCTCAACTACTACATGAAGGAACTAGACTACAAGGAATGGTATTACGAAACTGCCCTGAAACTAGGCAGCGAGAGGCCACTCCTTGAAAAAAGGAACCCTAGCATTGACGATATCGAAGAGGTACCAGAAAAGCTGGATGTCAAGGAATTGATGAAAGAAAGGAACCAAGACAATGGTTAAACAAACTGCAGGTAGAGATCAATTAGGTGAATTCGCGCCAAAATTCGCAGAGTTAAATGACGACGTCTTATTTGGGGAAGTTTGGTCAAGAGAAGGGCAATTGCCACTTAAGACCCGGAGTATCGTTACTATCACTGCCCTCATCAGCAAGGGGATTACCGACAGCTCTCTCAAGTACCATCTAATGACCGCCAAAAAGAATGGCGTTTCTAAGAGCGAAATGGCGGAAATCTTGACCCATCTTGCCTTTTACGCCGGCTGGCCAAATGCTTGGGCTGCCTTTAACATGGCCAAAGAAGTTTACGGAGATGACGAAAGGTCCGGTCACGGCGGCTTCTTCGGGATGGGTGAGCCGAACGACGGCTTTGCGCAATACTTTACTGGCAACTCTTACCTTAACCCAGTGACTAAGGAAGACGATCCACTCCAAATCCACAATGTCACCTTTGAACCAGGCTGCATCAATCACTGGCACATCCACCACGCTTCTAAGGGTGGCGGCCAAGTCTTGATCGGGGTTGAAGGGGAAGGATGGTGCCAAATTGAAGGCCAAGACCCAATTAAGATCCTGCCTGGCACCATCGTAGAAGTTCCAGCAGGCGCCAAGCACTGGCATGGGGCAAGCAAGAATAGCTGGTTCAGCCACTTGGCTTTCATGATTCCAGGCGAAGATTTATCAAACGAATGGCTAGAACAAGTTGATGAAGACTTTTACAACACATTAGACTAGTTTTTAAAAAAAGAATCGAAGAATTGATATGACCCCCGAAATTAGGACACTAATTTCGGGGGTTATTTTCATGACTAAATACACTAAAGAAATCAAACTTGCTATCTACCGCGAATGGGTAGACGATCACAGAAGAGGCACCTACCTTAGGCGGAAGTATGGGATGGGGCGTGGAGAAATCCGGTATTTGGTGGACTTGATTCAAAAACATGGTGAAGATATTCTGGATCGCCCTCAACAGAAATATACTGCTGATTTCAAGCTTGATGCCATTGATAGAGTTCTGCTAGGCGGTGAAGCACTTAGACAGGTTTCTCTAGACTTAGGACTTACAAATACAGGCATTCTTGCAAATTGGCTTCGCTCTTTTAAAGAAAACGGGTATACTGTCATTACCAAGAAGAAAGGTAGACCACCCAAGAATGCCCAAAAGCAAGGACAAGCAGCGGATCAAAGAACTGGAAGAGCAGGTAAAGAGGCTTACAGTCGAGCTTGCATACATAAAAAAATTGGAGGCCTTAATTCAAGAACGCAAGAGCCAAGAAAAGAAGAATTAGCTCGTGCAATCAATGAATTAAGGCAAGAATTGCGGCTTAGCGTTAAGTACATTATCAACGTTATCAATGCCAACCTTGGATTGCCTCATATCTCAAGAAGTAACTACTACTACCAAACCCATAAGCTTGATAAGGATTCTGGTAACCAGAAACTGATGGATAGAATCAAAGAGATTTAACAACCTTAACGGCGTAATACTAAATTGTCCCAATTTTGGGGGTCACATCACAAGCTAGCCTATTTTTTCTTCAAAAAGTTTTTAAAAAGCCCGAAGTGGTGAAATCTTTGCTATAGTGATTGACATTGCAAACCTACCTAAATAGTCGGTAAAATGGTAAAATCTAGCTTTAGGTATAACAGATGACAGAATTTATTGAAAAGATCAAGGACTTGAAAGATGAAAAAAGATAGATTGGAGGTCAAATATGAGGACTGAGAAAGAAAAAATGCTGGCAGGTCAGGTCTATAATCCAGGTCAAGACGAAGAACTGGTGACAGAACTGACGGCCTGCAAGGCCAAGTGCCTCCGCTACAACCAATTGCCGTCTGGAGCAGAAAAGAAGGAACTCTTAAAGGAAATCCTGGGCCAAAGCGGGGAAAACTGCCACATCGAACCCAACTTCTGGTGCGACTATGGCTGGAATATTAAAGTAGGCGACAACTTCTACGCCAACCATAATTTGACCGTCCTGGATGCTGGGGGAGTGACCTTTGGTGACAATGTCTTCATCGGCCCTGACTGCAGCTTCTACACCTCCGGCCACCCGTTGGACGCGGCCCAGAAGAAATACCGGCCTGGAATATGCCTACCCGATTACTGTTGGCAATAACGTCTGGATCGGCGGGGGAGTCCGGGTGGTGCCTGGCGTCACAATCGGTGACAATTCCGTGATCGGCGCCGGCAGCGTCGTTGTTAAAGATGTCCCGGCCAACTCCGTAGCCGCTGGCAATCCTTGCCGGGTTATCCGGGAAATCACTGAAGCTGATAAAAACAGTGACTTAAACTGGAAGAAGTAAGAGATAAGCATAATCAGTAAAGAATTTAGGCAGACAAGTAAATAGCAGGAAATGACTCTTTGAAAAAAGAGTCATTTTTTGTTTACTAAAAGTATTTTGGTAAAAATCTTGATTTGTTTAGTAAACAAGTCTATACTGTAAGCGTAAACAAGTTAGCACACCTAAAGGAGAAAATCATGAAGAAAAAGCATGTCTCACGCTTGTCGTACGCGGCCGGTGCCTTTGGCAACGACGTCTTCTACGCGACTCTGTCAACCTACTTTATCGTCTTCGTCACCACCCACCTCTTTAATGCCAGTGACCACAAGATGATCTTTATCATCACCAACTTGATCGCCGCCATCCGGATCGGGGAAGTCCTGATCGACCCCTTGATCGGTAACGCCATCGACCGGACCGAAAGCCGGTGGGGGAAGTTCAAGCCCTGGGTTGTGGGCGGGGGGATCATCAGCTCATTAGCCCTCTTAGCCCTCTTTACCGACTTTGGCGGCCTTAACCAAAGCAACCCCGTTGTTTACTTAGTAATCTTCGGTATTGTTTACTTGATTATGGATATCTTCTACTCATTTAAAGACACTGGCTTCTGGGCCATGATCCCGGCCTTGTCCCTGGACTCCCGGGAAAGAGAGAAGACCTCCACCTTCGCCAGAGTCGGCTCCACCATCGGGGCCAACCTGGTCGGGGTAGTCATCACCCCAATCGTCCTCTTCTTCTCGGCCAGCAAGGCCAACCCCAACGGGGATAAGCAGGGCTGGTTCTTCTTTGCCTTGATCGTGGCCATTGTCAGCATCTTGACCTCAATTGCCGTTGGTCTTGGTACTCACGAAGTAAAATCCGCCCTGCGGGAAAGCAAGGAAAAGACCACTTTGAAGCAGGTCTTTAAGGTCCTGGGGCAAAACGACCAGCTCCTCTGGCTGGCCTTTGCCTACTGGTTCTACGGCCTGGGTGTCAACACCTTGAACGCTCTGCAACTTTACTACTTTTCATACATCTTAGGCGATGCCCACGGCTACAGCCTGCTTTACACCATCAACACCTTTGTCGGTTTAATCTCTGTATCCTTCTTCCCATCACTGGCCAAGAAGTTCAACAGAAAGCGCCTCTTCTACGCCTGCATCGCTGTAATGCTTTTAGGGATCGGTGTCTTCTCGCTTGCCAGCGGTTCCTTAGCCTTGTCTTTGGTCGGGGCGGAACTCTTCTTTATTCCGCAGCCTTTGACCTTCCTGGTCGTTTTGATGATCATCTCTGACGCAGTTGAATACGGCCAGCTGAAAACTGGCCACAGAGACGAAGCTTTGACCCTGTCTGTCCGGCCATTGGTCGACAAGCTGGGCGGGGCCTTGTCCAACTGGTTTGTTTCCTTGATTGCCGTAACTGCCGGCATGACCACTGGGGCGACTGCCTCAACAATTACCGCTCATGGCCAGATGGTCTTCAAGTTAGCTATGTTTGCCTTCCCGGCAGTCATGCTCTTGATCGCTGTTTCTATTTTCGCCAAAAAGGTCCTCTTGACTGAAGAAAAGCACGCCGAAATCGTCGACCAGCTGGAAGCTCAATTCGGCCAAAGCCATGCTCAAAAGCCGGCGCAAGCTGAAAGCTTCACTTTGGCCAGCCCAGTCTCCGGGCAATTAATGAGCCTGGACATGGTTGACGACCCGGTCTTTGCCGACAAAAAGTTAGGCGACGGCTTTGCCCTGGTGCCAGCAGACGGTAAGGTCTACGCGCCATTTGCCGGTACTGTCCGCCAGCTGGCCAAGACCCGGCACTCGATCGTCCTGGAAAATGAACATGGGGTCTTGGTCTTGATTCACATTGGCCTGGGCACGGTCAAATTAAACGGGACTGGCTTTGTCAGCTATGTTGAAGAGGGCAGCCAGGTAGAAGCCGGCCAGGAGATCCTGGAATTCTGGGACCCGGTGATCAAGCAGGCCAAGCTGGACGACACGGTAGTCGTGACCGTCATCAACAGCGAAACTTTCGCAAATAGCCAGCTGCTCTTGCCGATCGGCCACAGCGTCCAAGCCCTGGATGATGTATTCAAGTTAGAAGGGAAGAATTAGAAAATGAGCAATAAGCTAGTAAAAGAAAAAAGAGTTGACCAGGCAGACCTGGCCTGGCTGACTGACCCGGAAGTTTACGAAGTCAATACAATTCCCCCGCACTCCGACCATGAGTCCTTCCAAAGCCAGGAAGAACTGGAGGAGGGCAAGTCCAGTTTAGTGCAGTCCCTGGACGGGAACTGGCTGATTGACTACGCTGAAAACGGCCAGGGACCAGTCAACTTCTATGCAGAAGACTTTGACGATAGCAATTTTAAGTCAGTCAAAGTTCCAGGCAACCTGGAACTGCAAGGCTTTGGCCAGCCCCAGTATGTCAACATCCAATATCCATGGGACGGCAGTGAGGAGATCTTCCCGCCCCAAGTTCCAAGCAAAAATCCGCTCGCTTCTTATGTCAGATACTTTGACCTGGATGAAGCTTTCTGGGACAAGGAAGTCAGCTTGAAGTTTGCCGGGGCGGCAACAGCCATCTATGTCTGGCTGAACGGCCACTTCGTCGGCTACGGGGAAGACTCCTTTACCCCAAGCGAGTTTATGGTTACCAAGTTCCTCAAGAAAGAAAATAACCGCCTGGCAGTGGCCCTTTACAAGTATTCTTCCGCCTCCTGGCTGGAAGACCAGGACTTCTGGCGCCTGTCTGGTTTGTTCAGATCAGTGACTCTTCAGGCCAAGCCGCTTCTGCACTTGGAGGACCTTAAGCTTACGGCCAGCTTGACCGATAACTACCAAAAAGGAAAGCTGGAAGTCGAAGCCAATATTGCCTACCGCTTGCCAAATGCCAGCTTTAAGCTGGAAGTGCGGGATAGTGAAGGTGACTTGGTTGCTGAAAAGCTGGGCCCAATCAGAAGCGAGCAGCTGGAATTCACTCTGGCTGATTTGCCAGTAGCTGCCTGGAGCGCGGAAAAGCCTAACCTTTACCAGGTCCGCCTGTATTTATACCAGGCAGGCAGCCTCTTAGAGGTTAGCCGGCAGGAAGTGGGTTTCCGCAACTTTGAACTAAAAGACGGGATTATGTACCTTAACGGCCAGCGGATCGTCTTCAAGGGGGTCAACCGGCACGAATTTGACAGTAAGTTGGGCCGGGCTATCACGGAAGAGGATATGATCTGGGACATCAAGACCATGAAGCGAAGCAACATCAATGCTGTCCGCTGCTCTCACTACCCGAACCAGTCCCTCTTTTACCGGCTCTGTGACAAGTACGGCCTTTACGTCATTGATGAAGCTAACCTGGAAAGCCACGGCACCTGGGAAAAAGTGGGGCACGAAGATCCTAGCTTCAATGTTCCAGGCGATGACCAGCATTGGCTGGGAGCCAGCTTATCCCGGGTGAAGAACATGATGGCTCGGGACAAGAACCATGCTTCAATCCTGATCTGGTCTTTAGGCAATGAGTCTTACGCCGGCACTGTCTTTGCCCAAATGGCTGATTACGTCCGGAAGGCTGATCCGACCCGGGTTCAGCACTATGAAGGGGTGACCCACAACCGGAAGTTTGACGACGCCACCCAGATTGAAAGCCGGATGTATGCTCCGGCCAAGGTAATTGAAGAATACTTGACCAATAAACCAGCCAAGCCATTTATCTCAGTTGAATACGCTCACGCCATGGGCAACTCCGTCGGTGACCTGGCCGCCTACACGGCCCTGGAAAAATACCCCCACTACCAGGGCGGCTTCATCTGGGACTGGATTGACCAAGGACTGGAAAAAGACGGGCACCTGCTTTATGGGGGCGACTTCGATGACCGGCCAACCGACTATGAATTCTGCGGGGACGGACTGGTCTTTGCTGACCGGACTGAATCGCCGAAACTGGCTAATGTCAAGGCCCTTTACGCCAACCTTAAGTTAGAAGTAAAAGATGGGCAGCTCTTCCTCAAAAACGACAATTTATTTACCAACAGCTCATCTTACTACTTCTTGACTAGTCTTTTGGTCGATGGCAAGTTGACCTGCCAGAGCCGGCCTCTGACCTTTGGCCTGGAGCCTGGCGAATCCGGGACCTTTGCCCTGCCTTGGCCGGAAGTCGCTGATGAAAAAGGGGAGGTCGTCTACCAGGTAACGGCCCACTTAAAAGAAGACTTGCCTTGGGCGGATGAGGGCTTCACTGTGGCTGAAGCAGAAGAAGCAGCTCAAAAGCTGCCGGAATTTAAGCCGGAAGGGCGGCCAGATTTAGTTGATTCCGACTTCAACCTAGGCCTGAAAGGAAATAACTTCCAAATTCTCTTCTCCAAGGCCAAGGGCTGGCCGGTTTCCCTCAAGTATGCCGGTAGGGAATACTTGAAGCGGCTGCCGGAATTTACCTTCTGGCGGGCCCTGACGGACAACGACCGGGGAGCTGGTTACGGCTATGACCTGGCCCGGTGGGAAAATGCCGGCAAGTATGCCCGCTTGAAAGACATCAGCTACGAGATCAAGGAAGACTCCGTTTTGGTCAAGACTGCCTTTACGTTGCCTGTCGCCTTAAAGGGTGATTTAACCGTGACCTATGAAGTCGATGGACGGGGCAAGATTGCTGTAACAGCTGACTTCCCAGGCGCGGAAGAAGCCGGTCTCTTGCCAGCCTTTGGCTTGAACCTGGCCCTGCCAAAAGAACTGACCGATTACCGCTACTATGGTCTGGGACCTAATGAGAGCTACCCAGACCGCTTGGAAGGTAATTACCTGGGCCTCTACCAGGGAGCGGTAAAAAAGAACTTTAGCCCATACCTGCGTCCGCAGGAAACGGGCAACCGGAGCAAGGTTCGCTGGTACCAGCTCTTTGATGAAAAGGGCGGCTTGGAATTTACGGCCAATGGGGCAGACTTGAACTTGTCTGCTTTGCCATATTCTGCCGCCCAAATTGAAGCAGCGGACCACGCTTTTGAACTGACTAACAATTACACTTGGGTTAGAGCCTTAAGCGCCCAGATGGGGGTCGGCGGGGATGACTCCTGGGGGCAGAAGGTCCACCCGGAATTCTGCCTGGATGCCCAAAAAGCCCGCCAGCTCCGCCTGGTGATTCAGCCCCTTTTACTAAAATAAATGCTACAATTGACTTAACAGGATGAAATTTTAGTAAAAGCAAAGCGAGTGAGGAAGATGGCAACGATCAGAGAAGTGGCCAAGGCAGCCGGCGTGTCGCCAGCGACGGTTTCCCGGGTCTTGAACTATGACCAGACCCTGTCAGTCAATGAGGCAACCCGGCAGAAGATATTTGAAACTGCTGAAGCCATGCACTACCATAAGAGCCGGAAGACCAGAAAGAGCAAGCAAAAGCGCCTGGCGATCTGCCTGTGGTGTGACCAAGACCAGGAGATCAAGGACCTCTATTACTATTCAATCAGAACCAGCGCGCAAGCAGAGGCCAAGAAGCAGGGACTTGAAAGCCAGGTCATTTATCCGGCTGATCCTTTGCCCGATCCAGCTGCTTTAAGCGGGATCATCATGATTGGCTACCAGCAGTATTCGCCAGACCGCTTGAATGAAGTCAAAAAGTCTGGCCTGCCCCTGGTCTTTGTCGATACTGACACCTTAAAATTGGGTTACTGCTCAGTTGTGGCTGACTTTGGCCAGGCCATGCAGGAGGCGCTAGAGGTCTTCTGGGGGCAGGGCAGGGAGCGGATCGCCCTTTTGGATGGTGATTTGGACAGTAATTTTGATAAAAACAACTTGGTCGACTTCCGCTTCCGCGATTATAAGAAGAGCCTCGCGGCCCGCGGCCAGTACGACCTGGACTTAGTCTATGTTGGAAACTTCACCCCTCAGTCTGGCTATGAAGCCATTAAAGATGCACTTAAGTCCGGATCCTTCCCGGAAGCCTTGATCGCGGCCAATGATGCCATGGCCATCGGTGCCCTGAAGGCCTTTAAAGAAGCCGGGATCAAAGTCCCAGAAGAGGTCAGTCTGATTTCCTTTAACGACACGACCGCGGCAGAATTTGCCAACCCGGCTTTGACCAGCGTACATGTTGAAACCCAGCAGATGGGCCGGGCCAGCGTCAAGGTCATGAAAGACCTGCTGGATGATGATGAAGCCGGCACTTACAAGGTCACTTTCCCAACAAAACTCGTTTACCGGGAATCTTGCCCAAAAGCATAAGGGCATAGAGCATAATAACAGCAAAGAAATAGCTTGGAGATTGATTTTCTCCAAGCTGTTTTTCGTATATATTATGGCTGCATTCTATTGATCATTCTTGGGAATGGGACAGCTTCACGAACGTGGTCCAGCTTGCAGATCCAGGCAATAACCCGTTCAAAGCCCATCCCGAAGCCGGAGTGTGGCACGCTGCCGTACTTTCTCAGGTCCAGGTACCAGGAGTAGTCGTCCAAGTTGAGTCCCGCTTCTTCGATTTGCGCCTTCAAGGTGTCGTAGTCAGCTTCACGTTCTGATCCGCCCATGATTTCCCCGTAGCCTTCTGGCGCTTCCACGTCGGCGCAGAGGTAAGTCAATGGGTTTTCCGGGTTC
>NZ_QOCY01000025.1:0-5620 GCF_024701915.1 Lactobacillus leichmannii
AACGTGGTCGAATACTTTGGCAGCCAGCTCAGTCTTCTTGTATCCAGTTCTAGAGTAGAGCGAATCGTCAAAAACGAAGCAATCGGCACGTTGGTTAGAAGTCAGATCTTTCAGGTGCCCATTGACGATCCTCTCAGCTAGCAGAAAAGTGAGGCGAAGCCAGTTGATATGTGGGTTCTGCATGAATCGATAGTAGGTGTTTTTGGAGAAGCCAGCAGTACACTTGCCATACTTCTGTTGCATGTACATGCTTCTGTCTGGAAACGCATTACTGAAGATGTATGAAAGGATCAACCAAAGTGGGATTCCTTTGGACTTGCGGAGCCCACATCTACGGAGAAGCTCCATAACTTTGTAGTCCTTGAAGAACTTTTCAACAGAACGGGCAATTTTAGGTTCGTTTTCAGTATCGAATGATGGTAAACTAGACATAGCGCAAGCCTTTCGTTTGATATTGATGATGTTTTGGTCGACTTAATTATATCAAGCGAACAAAGGCCTTGTGCTTTTTTATTGGCTAAACTATTGAATTTTCAAGGTACAAGCCCACTTTTGTAAGTGGGAAGTTTAAGAAAGTAATTAGTGACTGATTTTTTAATCATGGGGCAATTTGATAACATGTGTGCAATAAGAATGTGGTCATGAGAACATTTTAAAGAAAATCTTATGAATTATGTAAAGGGCGTTAACTAAAGAAATTAAGGGGAACATAATGCAAAACAGACAACATAAAATTGCTTTTATTGTACCTTATTTCGGTAAGCTTCCGAATTATTTCAATTTATGGCTTAAGTCTGCAAAAATGAATCCACAAGTTGACGTGTTCTTTTTTACGGATAATGAAGAGCCTCAAGGATTGAGCAAGAATATTCATTGGGTAAAGACCACCTTTGCAGATGTGAAGGCGCGGGCTCAATCTTTAATTGAATTTCCAATCGTCTTGGATCAGCCGTATAAGTTAGTGGACTATAAACCGCTATATGGTGCAATGTTTCAAGACTATATTAGCGACTATGATTGGTGGGCTTATGGCGATATTGATACGATTTGGGGCAACTTAGAATTGATCCTTAAGCGTACAGAAGATGAATATGATAAGATACTTGAATTGGGTCATTTGACATTGATAAGGAATAATGAGCGTATGAATAGCCTTTGGCACAATAAAGTTGAAGGTGCTTGGACTTATAAGGATGCATTCAAGTCTGATTTTATTTATCATTTTGATGAGGGTGGTGGTATGTCATTTATTGCCAAGAAGTCTGGTTGCAAGATTTATTCTGAAGGGCCTGGTCAAATGAATTTTGCCGATGTTTGTCCATTTACTTCGCAGTTTGAACTTTCTTACGATAACGGTGATGGTAAACTACCTCATGTCTTTACTTGGAGGAATGGTGTTTTGACTGGTTACTGGGCTAAAGCTAACAAGGTTGAGTGCAAAGAATATGCATATGTACACTTGCAAAAACGCAAAATGCAGATTGTGGTAGACGATGTAGCGAGTGAAAATGGTTTTCTTATTGTACCTAATAAATTCTTGCCGCTTGGGAAAAAGGACATTACATCAAGCTTTATAGAGAGTCAGCATAGTGAAGCAGTGAGTGAGGTTAAAAATGAGCAGTTTGTTAAACGTCTTATTAACCATTTGAAGTTCTTAAAGTTTAAAGCAAAAGGTCGGAAGAGACATATTCCACTCAATGGTAATGAAGTCTACTTCGGAATTGAAGAAGCAAAATATTAATTAAATTAGATAAAGGTGACAATGGGGAAATATATTATTGGCCCGAATATGGGTAAGGATGGATTATTTGCAGGTAACAAATTTCCACGTGATATCATAACAATTTGTCAACAGTTAGGTTATAGGCCTGTTTATGTCCATGAAGGATATTCACGCAAGAGGCCTTGGGAGTATTTAGTTGATTACGCGTGGTGCTAGTTGAAGAAGCTGAATCCATATCTCTGTAGGATGTAGCTGATATTGTAAGTTAGTACAATTATTTCGACAGTTTGTTGGAAACCATCTACACTTCTTGCAAGTATATTTTCAATTCCGTAGTACTTTAGTACAGAAAACACACTCTCGATTGTTCTGCGAAGTGCCATTAGCTCTCTTTTGTTATGCTACTTAGCATCCTTCATATTTTTCCGATAAGGTGTCCACAGTATATAACCGTTTATCTTGAGGGCATCGTGCAGTCGTTTGCCTATATAACCTTCATCGCCTAAGATAAAGTGCCCTTCGGGATAGATACTGAGAATCAGCTCTTCTGCTTCTTTTGCATCGTGGATTGATGCCTTGGTGCTAAGAACATACCCGTCCTGAGATACGGCAAAATGGCCTTTAAAACCGTAGTAGTAAAACTTTTTGGTTGAGTTATAGCCAATGTTGGCTGTTCCTTCAAATACCTTAGCTCTGCGGTTTCTAATTGGCTGACACAAAGGCATGGGTAGACTGTCAATGATCATATACTGATCGGACAGATCGACTCTTGAGTTTAGATCGTTGACGATCTGAGTAGTGATGCCAAGAAGCGCTCTAGCCCTGCGATTAAAACGAGACCTAGAAAGACCACAAAGTCCCCAGCAACGGGCAAATCTGCGCTGAGAAGATATACCTTCCTCAGCTTGCCGGACAAGTAATGCAATGATTTCGTAGTCTGGAACTTTTACCAGACTGGCATTGCGGCGGTGAGTTAACCGAGATGGGGCGTACTTGTAATAAAGTTTCTTGCAGATTTTCGACAAAGTTCTAAATTCTACTTGCAAATGGTGACTATAACGTTCAATCTGTAGTTGGTTCAACATTGTAAGGACTCCTTCTTTTTCTCAACTAGAGTCTACAATGTTGGACCTTTTTGTTAAGAAATTGAAACTATATTTCAACTAGCACCACGCGTATTAATATCAGTCTTACTAAGGATGCTTACTATGAAATTATTGCTTTACCTATCTGGCTAGTCGAAAAAGTTACTTCTTTTCAGTATAGATTTGTCCAGAATTGTAGCTATAATGGATTATAAATGAGTTATTTAGTGGCTTAGATGTTCTCGATAGCAATTCAAAAGAAAGTTTTTATCGGTATTGTATAAAAAAGGCGTAATAATATGTTTTTAATGGTTCTTCAAAGGACAGTTAAAGGCGCGTTCTCTATATTAAGTTATTTGAGAAATAGAAGCATTCTTGCAAGAAAAAAAGTCAGATAAATCTTATAAAGCTATTGAGATTATTGCATTGCCTAAACGTAGCTATATCTTACGGGATACTTGTTTCTTTAGTTAGAGAGTATCATCTTGTAGTTATGTTCTTTGTAGTCAAACATAAACAGCTTCTGTTCAAGTGATGGAGTTATAAAATATGGAAGAAGTCAAAGTAAGTATTATTGTGCCTGTTTATAAAGCTGAAAAATCAATTGCTCATTGTATCGAATCCATATTGGGCCAAACGTATCATAATATCGAGTTGCTACTAATTGAAGATGGCTCGCCAGATAATAGTGGGGCAATTTGCGATAGTTATACGAATGATCCCAGGGTTAAAGTAATTCATAATACAAATCACGGTGTTTCTCGTACCCGTAATACTGGTTTAGAATATGCTACAGGCGATTATATTACCTTTTGTGACTCTGACGATTACTATACTCCTAAACATGTAGAAAAAAGCGTCTTTGCTGCACAGAAACAGGATTCTGACATTACAATTAGTGGTTATTATCTCCAGCAAAAAGGAAAATTTGTTTCATCAGTCCATATACCAAGTGGTCCAATGTCAGAAGAAGATGTTGTTCGACACTTTTCTGTAGATAATGAATTTGGTGGTTTCTGTTGGAACAAACTTTATAAGAAGGAAGTGTTGCAAGGTATTAAATTTCCAGAAGACTTAGAGATTTTGGAAGATACGTACTTGCTCTGTTCAGCTATGGAAAAGACTAAGAAGATATATTATTTGGCTGAACCATTGTATTATTATTGTGATAATGAAGAGAGTGCTACGCGTAACATGAATGTACTGTATTCGGATCATGGTACAGTCAAGTATATTGATTCCTATCAAAAAATTTTAGCAGAGAATCACCTTTGCAAAGAATCTGTAAATATCATTCACGGTACGATGTTTGAGATTGCAGTCGGATTTCGAGGTTTTGAATATCAAGGCCGTCATTGTGGCAGTTTAATCTTGAAAAAAAATCTAGAAGCTGATATAAAGCGATTTCGCAATGATTATTACCAATGCAAAGAATTCTCACTTAAACGTAAAGTGAAGTATACAATAAAGATGCTGTGGCCAAAACTACACCGATAAGCAACATCACCTTAATTGCTAGTTTCCATAGTTTCCAAAATTTTACAACTCAATGCGTAAAAAACTATCATTACAGTTTTTTACGCATTGAGTTGTAATTTATGTAGAATTAGCATTAACTACAGTTTTGTGGTTTAAGCTAACGTAGCATCATTTTGATATTTCAACTATGCTGATGCAAACATAGAAAACTATATAAGTTTATGTGTAAGAATAGGTAGTTCCTTAAAATAAATATAAATTGAAGATAGAAAAAGGATACCTCTTTAGTATAATTGATTTGAACACTATCAATACAAAAGGAAATTCAATGAATTCATGCGTACTCAACTCTTAGAAAGCGAATTGACTGCTTTTCTCGGTTACGATCCCTATGCTCGAGAGGGCTAGAACTCTAGAAACTCTAGCTACGTTAGACAAATAAAAATTCAATTTGGGCTAATCAAAGTTCAAGTTCTGCGGGACAGAAAATGTGAATTTCACCAACATGCTCTTCCGTCATACGGCCAACACACTGACGCACTATAATCTACCGTGATTTAGCTCTATCTTCATGGCGTAACGACTCGTGAGATCATGGCGTAACGACTCGTGAGATCTCTGATTTGATTGAGAAAATGTACGGCTGCTATTTTTCAACTGGTACTGTCTCCAACATCTCTAAGCGGGTTGCCAACCAGATTGAAAGTTATCAACAACGTCGGCTGAGCGACAAGTTCTTCTGCGTATACCTCGACGCCACTTACATTCCTCTGCGTAGGGATACATATCGGCGTAAGGCAGTCTGTGTGGCTGTTGGGATTAAGACTAATGTCCATAAGGAGACCATTGACTATCGTATCGCCCTAATGGAGAATATCGAAATTTGGGGTGAAGTGGTGAAATGATTTCCAACTTCAAGGAGTGCGGATTTGAATAGGTTGAGCCACTCCTGTCAGATGGGTTTGTAGGCATTAAAGACATGCTAAAGTAGTAATTACCCGAAATCTAAATTCCTAGTGTAGTGTCATACTGATATCTTAAGTATGTTTAGTGCTATAGCTTTGGATACAAAGATGCAAGTTTGATACGTGCATCCGAAGTTCTAAACTGCCAGTTTACCAAAGCATAGCTATTGTTCCGCTCACTTTCCCAAGCGCTCAATTCTTCGCGTAGTGTCTCAATATCCGGGATTCTTCGAGAAAGACACTGTCTGGTCATCACATTTAGCTCAATTTCAGCGATATCTAACCAGCTGCCGTGCTTGGGAGTATAGTGAATCTCAAGCTTCTTGATGATTCGACGTGCTTCCTCCGGGTTGAAAGCCTTATATAGT
>NZ_QOCY01000026.1:0-28314 GCF_024701915.1 Lactobacillus leichmannii
ATGTTGGCTATGCTGCAACTTTCTCCAGTCAAAATAACGATGCTGATAACAAGCTTCTTCTCTTTAACTTAGCTGACGGTCAAAAGATCACTAGTCAAAGCCCGGCTTACGATCAAGAGAAAGAAACTTACACTGTAACTGGTACTTACAAGAAGAATGCCAAGCTTAAGTTTAATGATGTCGAGGCAGAAAGCGATGAAGATGGCTACTTTGAAGTTAAGCTGCCAGTCAAGGATGGACAAAACCAGCTTTTGATCAAGGATGGGGGACCAAACCCTTGAAGCAGTCAACTTCACTGTTAAGGCTGAAGGACCGAAAGTCAGCGTTGACGAAGAAAGCTCAGGCCGCATTTTGGCTAAGGATGATTCCTATACTTTATCCGGGACGGTATCTGGTCTTGGCGAAAGCGGCAAACTGGAACTGACAAACTTGTCTGACAAGAGTAAGACTAAGTTAACGGTTGACCAGGACGGCAAGTTCTCACAAAAGGTTGACTTGAACTACGGTGACAATCCTTTTGAACTGACGGTAACTGATGCGGATGGCAATGTTACAAAGAAGGACGTAACGATTTTCACCGCTAGAAGTTACACTTACACCAAGGATATGCTGACTTTTGACAATATCGCCAGCAATCTGACGGTTATTGGCAAGACGACGCCGGGTTACGATGAGAAGGACCACAGCTTCACAGTAACGGGTAAACTCGCGTACCCAGTAGCCCGCTTCCAGTTAAACGGGGATGACGTTAAGTACGACCCAGATACATTGAAGTTCAGCTACACGATCAAAGACTTAAAGAACGGCAACCATTCATTGACTGCTCTGGTGCAAGATCCACGGCTTAATGACGGCAAGCCAGTCGTCGAATGGGGCTACAAGCTCTGGGTTGACTTAGCAGCGCCAAGCCTGCAATTGGAAGGGATGTCCTTAGGTGAGGATGGCCAGTTGGCTGTCTACACCAACAAGGATGTTTACGATCTTAAGGCAACGATCAATGACAACTTGAGCGGATACAGCCTGCAAGTTGGCAGCGATACAGCCTACCAAGGCAAGACTTACGAGGTGTTTAACGAAGACTTCTTTAAGAATAGGGATGCAGTCAAGGTCAGCTACCCGATCAAGGCTGAGAAAGACGGATCCCGGAAGGTCAAGGTCACTTTGACTGATGAAAGTGACAACAAGACTGAACAAGACTTTACCCTGTACAACCACCAGGCAGATCTTGAGGCACCGGAGGTTTCCGCTTCAGAAAGCAAGAAGACCAACCAAGCTGTTCAGCTGAAAGTTGAAAATCTGTCCGATGTACAAAAGTCTGCTGGCAAGTTTAAGGCGGCTGATCTCTACTACTCAGTTGACGGCAAGACTTGGACCAAGCTGGACAAGGATACTGTACAGGTAGCCGAAAACGGAAAGGTTGAGTTCAAGTACCAAGACGTTTACGGCAATGAGTCAAAGGTTACGACTTATGAAGTCAAGAATATCGTCAAGGAAGTCGCTGCCCAGCCGGAATTGAAGCTGACTCCGGATGGAGAAGGCAAGGTCAAGGCTGAGCTTGCTTTTGACAAGAAGGATGTTGACCAGGACTTCAACCACATCAAGTACAGCCTTGATGGTGGCAAGACCTGGACTGACTACAAGGATGCCTTTACGCTGACTCACAACGGAACTGTGGAATTCAAGAGCTATGACGACGCTGGCAATGAGAGCCAAGTCTACACCAGCGTGGTCAAGGTAGAACGGAAGCTGCCCGCTCCAGATTTGACTGGCACGGTTGAAGCTGATAAGAGTGTTGAGGTTAAGGCTGGCAACGTTGAACAGGCTGAAAAGGATGCTGACGGAAAAGTAACTTTGCTTTACTCAACTGATGGCAAGGATTGGTCAAAGGTTGACGGCGAAGTTAAGCTGACTGACAGCGACCGGGCTATGTTCAAGTACCGCGACGGAGACGACAACGAATCTGCTGTTGTCGTTTACGAAGTCAAGAAGGTTGTTGAAGAAAAGACCGCCGAGTCTAAGCCGGAAAACAAAGACGATAGCAAGTCAGACAGTAACACTGACACTAAGAGCGACTCCAAGTCAGACAACAAGAGCAACACTAAGAGTGATGTCAAATCGGACGGCAATGGCGAAGCTAAGTCCGATAACAAGTCATCTGCCAAGGATGATAAGAAGACTGACGGCAAGACGACTTCAAAGAGTAGCGCGAAGAAGACTAATGCTAAGAAGAACAAGAAGGCTTCTAAGAAGACAGTTAAGAAGACTAAGACTTACAAGAAGGTCAAGTTGACTAAGCTGACAAAAGTCTACAATAAGAAGGGCAAGGTAGTTGGCAAGCTTAAGAAGACTAGCGTCAAGCTATTAAGCAAGAAGCAAAAGCTTCATGGCAAGTACTACTACCGGATCGGCAAGAACAAGTATGTTCTGGCAAGCAGCCTGCCGAAAAAGACTAAGAAGGTTAAGCAAGTTCGCGTGCGGAAGAATGCCAAGGTCTATAACAAGAAAGGGAAGGTAGTTGGCCATCTGAAAAAGAAGCAGAAGGTTAAGCTCTTAAGCAAGAAACAGAAGCTTCATGGCAAGTACTACTACCGAATTGGCAAGAACAGATATGTTAAGGCAAATGTGCTGTAATTAGAGGGAGACAGGTTCCGAAAGGAACCTGTTTTTCTCGTTATAAGCAAGGAGAGAGAACGGGTTGTTAGCTTGATGATATAATTATTTTGAAATCTGGAGATAAGGCGAGGAGCCTACTATGTTGCACGTAAAAGTTTTAAGTTCATTCTACATACCTCAACTGGATGAGACTTTGCTTTCTTTACAAGGGCCAGAGAACTTAAGTATTTATGACGGTAAATTTTCCAAAATGTGAAGATGCTTACCTTGTAGATAAAATAGATAGCGAAAAAAGATAATTGATTATTGAGGTAACAAAAATGGCAGAAAAGCAATATGACTTTACACATGTGCCAAAGCGGCAGGGCAATTCCATCAAGTGGGGCGGCTTAAAGGAAAAAGAGCTACCGATGTGGATTGCTGAGATGGACTTTAGGATCGCGCCGGAAATTATGGTCAGCATGGAAGAAAAGCTCAAAGTAGCTGCCTTTGGCTATGAAAGCGTGCCAGCTGAATACTACAAAGCTGTAGCTGACTGGGAAGGAAGTCAATGGTAACCCCTTACTGAAGTAAGGGGCTTGAGACGAAAGTTTCAATCCCTACGTCTTCAATAGGGAGGCTGGAGAAATTCAGCTTTCATTGTCTAGACTAAGCTATTCAGTCGCTTCGGCTGACTGGATAGAGGAACTACGTTATCCATGTCATCACACCCACGGATGATGCCTAAGTCTTTGGCTATGTGGCAGCTCTGTAAACAGTCATGAGGTTAACATGGCAGTCAACTGCATCGTCGTGGCTCTTCGGAGTCATGACAAGCATGGATAACATTGTCGATGGGCAACAACGTGAATCCGGATTGGGTCTCCTGATTCGGACAAGCGGCAGGAATCACTGTTTCCTGCATTAAGGAAAAGGAGAACAACATGAAGCATGAAAATGCCAATCGGGTATTTCTGCTCAATAAGGACGGCAAGCCGCTTATGCCGTGCCGCCCAAGAAAGGCCAGACAGCTGCTGAAAAGCGGCAAGGCCTTTGTAGTCAAGAAATATCCGTTCACCATCCAGCTGAAATATGGCTCGTATGGCTATAAGCAGAAGGTAAGCCTTGGCGTAGACACTGGGCAGAGACATATTGGCTTTGCCGTAGTCAGTCAAGACAAGGTATTGCACCAAAGCGAGGTAGAGCTTCGCCAGGACGTGCACACGAATCTGTACACCCGCAAGATCTACCGCAGAGGCAGAAGAAACCGCAAGACCCGCTATCGTCAGGCACGCTTTTTAAACAGAGTGCACGGCAAGCGAGACGGCTTGTGGCTTCCGCCATCAGTAAAAAGCAAGGTAAGCCATAACATTGCTTGGATCAAGCGCTATCTGGCTGTATTGCCAAATCCCGATCTCCATATCGAAGTAGGCAAGTTTGACATGGCCAAGATGGTCAATCCAGACATTTCGGGCAAGCAGTATCAAGAAGGCAGTCTAAAGGACTGGAAGAACTATGAGTACTACGTGCTGGCACGTGACGAGTACACCTGTCAGCTTTGCCATAAGCATGGCGAAGGCGTAAAGCTTGTCGTTCACCACATCGTCTACCGCTCACAAGGCGGGACAGACCGGGTGGACAATCTGATAACGCTTTGCACGAATTGTCATACTACGAAGAACCACCAGCCAGGCGGCAAGCTCTACAAGTGGATGAAGGCGAAGAAGAAAGTGACGAAGCAGCTGAAGGGAGCAACGTTCATGAACATTTTGCGCAAGCGGATCATGACGACTTTCCCAGAAGCAAGCTTCCAGTACGGGTCACAAACCTACGTAGATCGTAAGAACCTTCTTTTGCCAAAAGGTCACTTCATGGATACAATCGCAATCAGCGGGATCAAGTCGGTTGGTCAGATGCCGGAGACGGTGACGATGATCAGCCAATTCCGCAAGAAGAAGCGGTCGCTTCACGAAGCAACTGCAAGAAAAGGCAGAAAGCAGCCGAATACGTCATCCAAGCGCAACGAGAAGAACACGAAATATGCCCGTGGCTTGTGGCTGAATGACTACGTTCGTGTGATAGGAAACAATGCCAAAGGCTATGTAAAAGGCTTTAAGTCCAATGGATATTCTGTTTATCTGACAGATGGCTTAGGCAATTACGTACTGAACGATGGCAGAAATTACGTCAACTCAAAGCAGTGCCAGTTGATTACGCATAATAGCAGCTGGCAAAAGGCAGAGCAAATGCTTTTGCTTTACGAATTTAAGTAAAAAGAGGCCCGCAAACCCTATCCCTCCACCCATTAAAAAAGGTGGAATCTTGGGCTTGCCAGCCATTGAATTAATCATTGAGCACCGCGCCCGGCCTAAAGAAGACTGGTGCGTATTTGCCTCAGGCGTCGTGCCAGCGATTTCTGCCATGGTCCGGCAGTTCACCAGCCCTGGCGACCAGATTTTGGTCCAGGAACCGGTCTACAACATGTTCTACTCTGTGATTGAAGGCAATGGCCGCCGGGTAATTTCCAGAGACTTGATCTATGAAAATAGCAAGTACTCGGTCAACTGGGCTGATTTGGAAGAAAAATTGGCGACTCCGTCTGTCCGGATGATGGTCTTCTGCAACCCTCACAACCCAATCGGTTACACCTGGAGCGAGGAAGAAGTCAAGCGGATCGCGGAACTTTGCGCCAAGCACAAGGTCCTCTTGATCTCTGACGAAATTCACGGGGACCTGGTTTTGACGGATGAAGACATTACCCCTGCATTTACGGTAGATTGGGATGCCAAAAACTGGGTAGTTTCTTTGATCTCACCAAGCAAGACCTTCAACTTGGCGGCGTGGCACGCGGCTTGCGCGATTATCCCTAACCCGGATTTGCGCGCCCGGGCTGAGGAGAGCTTTTTCCTGGCCGGTATCGGGGAACCAAACTTGTTGGCTATCCCGGCAGCTATTGCCGCTTATGAAGAAGGCCATAACTGGCTCCGTGAACTCAAGCAAGTGTTGCGGGACAACTTTGCTTATGCCCGGGAATTTTTGGCAAAAGAAGTGCCGGAAGTGAAGGTGCTTGACTCAAATCTAGCAAGCGATATAACTAAATCACTCTGTAATTATCTATTGCGCCAAAGCTATCCAATTAGTATCCTTTAATTAGCTTTATGAAAAGAATTGAGGATGGAATATGCTTTATCAGCAAATCGA
Organism: Lactobacillus leichmannii; assembly: GCF_024701915.1. Lineage (NCBI taxonomy): Bacteria > Bacillati > Bacillota > Bacilli > Lactobacillales > Lactobacillaceae > Lactobacillus > Lactobacillus leichmannii. Next base: position 5,794 of record NZ_QOCY01000026.1, read on the forward strand.
GCAAAACAAGCGCAATACCTGGATCGTGCTGGGTGGCTTTACGGCCTTGCTTTTAGCTATTGCTGGCATGTTGTCAGTTTATTTGACCTTCTGGGCCGGCATGATCTTTTTAGCCGCGGGAATCATTTACATGGTCTATATCTACTTTTATTCGACCAGACACTTGATGCGGATCACCCATGCGGTGGAAATCAACCAAGAGAACGTCCCTCAACTTTACGAAATGGTGGAGGAGATGAGCCTGGCCGCTGGCATCCCCATGCCGAAAGTCTACGCCATTCCAAGCAATATCCCCAACGCCTTCGCGACCGGCCGCGACCCGGAGCATGCCAGCCTGGCGGTTACTTCCGGCCTTGTAAAAATCATGAACCATGATGAACTCTTAGGCGTGATCGGCCACGAGATATCTCACATCCGTAACTATGACTTGCGGGTAACGACGATTACCTCAGCTCTATCCAGTTTTATCTACCTGGCTGCCGTTTACCTGCTGGCTCTTGGCTGGACCTTGTTTAAGATGGATGGCGGGGTTGTCACCAAGTGCATTTGCTGGTTCTTTGGCTCGATTGCCTTAGCAGTTGGCGCTGGCCTGTTCATCGTGGCTTTGCCAATCGCCAAATTGCTCAACTTGTCTATGTCCCGGCAGCGGGAATACCTGGCGGACATTGGTTCAGTCGACCTGACCAGAAATCCGAAGTGCATTGTCGGTGCATTGAAAAAGCTGGAAGCTATTGAGCAGCAATATCAGCAGCAAAAGGAGAACCCCATGGTTTCAGCTTTAGCTTTTAACAACTTCCAAGTCAAGCACTGGTGGACCAACTTGATCTCTGACCACCCGACTTTAGACCGGCGGATCGACCGCTTGGAACATACGGCAGATTTGCCTAAATAAACAAAAGGATGTAACCCAGTAGAGCTGCATCCTTTTTCTTTGCTGTTAAAGCTGATTCATCTTACTTCTTATAGTTTTCTGCCAAAAAGTCCTTCATATTCTGTGGGGTATGGCCCGTGATCCGGGTGAAGTCATCAGTAACTCCGTCCATCAAGCCCATGGCTGCCGCCTTGTACATGGAGGCCAGTTCATCCCCGTCGCCTTCAGCCCGGTAGATATTCGCGAATTCTTCTAGGCTGACCGGCTGGTAGCCGATCTTTTCTCCGGTAACTTCAGTCATGATCCGGCTTAATTCAACCATGTTATAGTTCTTTTCCTGGGTCAAAAGGTAAATCTGCTCCTTGTCTCTGAGGTAAGGCCGGACAGCGACATTGGCAATAGCTTCCGCACTGTCTTTTCTTGAGATAAAACTCATCGCCTGATCGCCAACCGGGTAGATCACATTGCCTCTTGCAATCAACTCCGGCAGGTATGGGACCAAGGGGTCAGCCTTTTCTACCTAAGTGGCCGGTTGCGCCAGTAATCGTGTATTTCATTTTGACTTCCTTACAATTTTTCTCCGCTTATTCTTCTTTACTATTTTCTGCCTGCTTTTTCGCGGCTTCTTTAACCAAAATCGTGTCAATCACGTCCTGCAGGCTGATCTTACCTAAAACCGCCTCCGCCGCGATCTCCGCGTGGGAAAAGTAGTCGGTCAAGGTTGGCTGGATGTTGCCGCCGACAATGCAGTCCGGATTTGTTTCGTGGTCGATTGCAAAAAGGGGACTTTTACCTTCAGTTGCCAGATAGATTTCCAGCAGGCTGATGTCTTTTGGCTCCCTTAATAGCTCTGGATCCGGTGACCCATGGGTCGTCTTGATAAAGCCGGCATCCCTTAAATTCGACATTAACCGTCTCACCACAACTGGCGAAGTATTTAAAGAACTGGCGATGATGTTGCTGGACAGAGTGGTCTTTCCTTTGTAGATCACGAGAAAGGTCAAAAGGTGGATGCTGTCACTAAAGCGGGTTGATACTTTCATTTGTTTTTCTCTCCCAAATAATTAGGCAAATCATGTAACTTATCTAATTACCAGTATAGTAACTGAAATTGCTAAAAGCAAGTTCTTTGTCAGCAAGAGCAGAATGAAGCTTATACCCGTATGGAAGATACCGACTAAGCAATAGTACTGCTTTTACACTTTTCTTATAACTAGCTGGCCCAAGATAGAAGGATGAGAAACTATTATAGATTCCTGGCCAAGAAAAAGAGGAAAGCTGTAGCTTTTACCTTTACAAGGGCTAAGAAAGAGTTTATGCTAAGTCGAGAAAGCATTTAAGTTACATGAATGCCCTGCGAGATGGAGGGGAAAATGATCGAATACCGCGATGTCGGGATGACCTATGGAGACAATGTCATCTTGAAGCAGATAAATCTTACAATCAATGACGGGGAGCTTTTTGTCTTAGTCGGCCCCAGCGGGAGCGGGAAGACGACTTTGCTCAGAATGATCAACCGTTTAACAGAACCGACTCATGGCGATGTCTACTTAGACGGCAAAAGAGTCAAAGACCACGACCTGCGCCAGCTCCGCCTGCATATGGGCTATGTCCTGCAGACTAGCAGACTTTTTCCTAACTTAACGGTTGGCGACAATATCACTATCCAGCTGGAAGAAGCCGGAGTCAAAAAGGTTGAACGAAAGAAGCGGGCCTTAGCATTACTGGCCCAGGTTGGCCTGGAAGGGGACAAGTATATCTCCCGGCTGCCCAAAGAACTTTCAGGCGGCCAGCAGCAGCGGGTCGCTATCGCCCGGGCCATGGCCAGCCAGCCCAAATTGATCTTGATGGACGAATCCTTCAGTGCCTTAGACCCGGTCCTGCGCCGCCAGCAGCAAGAGCTCCTACTTGACCTGCACCGGCAAAGCAAGACCACGGTTGTCTTCGTGACCCACGACATGCAGGAAGCCTTGCGTTTAGGGGACCGGATCGGGGTTATCCAGGATGGCTGCCTGCTGCAAGTCGGCAACCCGGAAGAAATCGTGCAAAAGCCCGCCAACTACTTTGTGGCTGACTTCTTCAAGAGCGCCCGGCCACGGCTGGGCACTATGCTTGAGCTTTTGGCTAGTCCATACGTAAATAGAATTATAGAAGAGAATCTGCCGGAAGTTGAGAAAGTCGAAGAAGTCACGGGATTAGCTGAAAAAGCTGGCTTTTTGCAATTTGCCTACCAGGGAGCAGGTTACCAAATCAAGTCCAGCGACCTGTTGCACTACTTTGGAAAATGTGGGGACTAAGAGATGAGTGAATTGATCAATACTATATCGTCGCACCAAGGGCAGATCTGGCAGGCTTTAGGTGAGCACTTGCTCTTATCCATGGAAGCCCTCTTGCTTTCTTGCTTGATCGCCATTCCTTTAGGGATGCTCCTGGCCCACAGCAAAAGAGCCGGGGAAGTGGTCTTCCAGATCACCAGTATCATCCAGACCATCCCCAGTCTGGCCCTGCTCGGTCTCTTGATTCCTTTTGTCGGAATCGGGACGACTCCGGCCTTGATTGCCTTGACTGCGTATGGGATCATGCCAATCTACCAGAATACCTACTCGGCTTTAAGAAATATCGATCCTAACTTGGAAGAAGCGGCCGATGCCTTTGGCTTAAGCCGCTGGAAAAAATTATCCCGCCTGGAATTCCCCATTGCCCTGCCCATAATCCTTTCCGGCGTCAGCATTTCCTTAGTCATGATTATTGGGACAGCCACGCTGGCTGCCATGATTGGGGCCGGCGGGCTTGGGACCTACATCATGATCGGGATCCAGCAAAACAACAACACCTATATCTTGATCGGGGCTGGTCTGTCAGCTGTCTTGACTTTGGCCATGTCTGGCCTGCTCAAGTTCATGGCCTCATCAAAAAAGCACTTCCGTGTCACAGCCGCCGTCCTGGCAATTTTTGCCATTGGCTTAGGAGTTAGCCAGGCTCCGAAACATTTTACCCCGAAGCAAGAGGAAGTCGTCATCGCTGGCAAGCTGGGGAGTGAACCAGACATTTTGATCAACATGTACAAGGACTTGATTGAAAGGGACGATCCTCATGTCAAGGTGACCCTTAAGAACAACTTTGGCGGGACCAGCTTCCTGTTCAATGCCTTAAAGACAGGCAAAATCGACATCTATCCGGAATTTACCGGGACGGTTCTGCAAGGTCTGGCTAAAAAGAAGGTGGCAACTCCGCATGACCCGGCTAAAACTTACCAGCTGGCTAAAAAGCTGATGGCTGAGGAGGACCAGCTGACTTACCTGCCGCCAATGAACTATCAGAACGGCTACGACTTGGCGGTTACGAAGGCTTTTGCCAAGAAACATAATATTAAGAGCTTAAGCGACTTGGCGAAAGTGGACGCTTCCTTAACCGCTGCTTTTGACCCGGACTTTGCCAACCAGCAGGATGGCTACCTGGGATTAAAGAAGGAATATGGCCTGAACTTCAAGGTTAAAACTATGGAACCTGCTCTGCGCTATAAGGCAATTGCCAGCGGCAAGGTCGCAGTCGTTGACGGCTATACGACCGATCCCCAGATCAAGCAGTATGACTTAGTCGCCTTAAAGGATGACAAGAGCTTTTTCCCGCCATACCAAGGGGCGCCTTTGCTGAAAAATTCTTTTGCCCAAAAGCATCCCGGCGTCGTCAAAAGCCTGAACAAGCTTGCTGGCAAGATTACTGAAGCTGAAATGCAGGAAATGAACTACAAGGTGACCGTCAAGCACGAGAGCGCCAGCAAGGTGGCCCGCCAGTACCTGAAGCAGCATGGTCTGCTCTAATTAGAAAATTGGTAGGTACTTTTTCTGCAAAAAGGCTTGAAAATAGTTAGAAAAGCATTAAAATGTAGATGTGATTACATCCATGAAAGGAGTTGCTCTCTTGACAGAACACTATTTAAACTATGTCAATGGCGAATGGCGGGACTCCGCTGACGCGATTGAAATTTTCGAACCAGCAACTGGCAAGTCCCTGGGTACTGTACCTGCCATGTCCCACGAAGACGTGGACTACGTAATGGACAGCGCCAAAAAGGCCCTTCCAGCCTGGCGGGCCCTCTCATACGTTGAACGGGCCGCATACTTGCAAAAGGCTGCGGACATCCTTTACCGGGATGCTGAAAAGATCGGTTCTACCTTGTCCAAGGAAATCGCCAAGGGCCTCAAGTCCTCTATCGGCGAAGTAACCCGGACGGCGGAAATCGTTGAATACACGGCCAAGGTCGGCGTAACTTTGGACGGGGAAGTCATGGAAGGCGGCAACTTTGAAGCGGCAAGCAAGAACAAGCTGGCTGTTGTCCGCCGGGAACCAGTCGGCCTGGTTTTGGCAATTTCACCCTTCAACTACCCGGTTAACCTGGCCGGCTCAAAGATCGCGCCTGCTTTGATGGGCGGGAACGTGGTGGCCTTCAAGCCGCCGACACAAGGGGCAATCTCCGGTCTGCTTTTGGCCAAAGCCTTCGCCGAAGCTGGCCTGCCAGCCGGCGTCTTTAACACCATTACCGGCCGGGGCCGGGTTATCGGCGACTACATCGTTGAACACCCGGCAGTCAACTTCATCAACTTCACCGGTTCCAGTGCTGTCGGCAAGAACATCGGCAAACTTGCCGGGATGCGGCCAATTATGCTGGAACTTGGCGGCAAGGACGCGGCCATCGTCTTGGAAGACGCTGACTTGGACTTGACGGCCAAGAACATCGTTGCCGGCGCCTTTGGCTACTCCGGCCAGCGTTGTACCGCCGTTAAGCGGGTTCTGGTCATGGACAGCGTGGCTGACGAATTGGTTGAAAAGGTGACTGCTTTGGTCAAGGATTTGACGGTCGGGATGCCAGAAGAGGATGCCGACATCACTCCTTTGATCGACACTAAGTCTGCCGACTACGTACAAGGCTTAATTGAAGAAGCCGCAGAAAAGGGCGCTAAGCCTTTGTTTGACTTCAAGCGCGAAGGCAACCTGATCTACCCAATGGTCATGGACCAAGTGACGACTGACATGCGCCTGGCCTGGGAAGAACCATTTGGGCCAGTATTGCCATTCATCCGCGTCAAGTCAGCTGACGAAGCTGTCAAGATTGCCAATGAATCAGAATACGGCCTGCAAAGCTCCGTCTTCTCACGGAACTTTGAAAAAGCCTTTGCCATTGCAGGAAAATTGGAAGTGGGCACGGTCCACATCAACAACAAGACCCAAAGAGGTCCGGACAACTTCCCATTCCTGGGCGTAAAGAGCTCAGGGGCAGGCGTACAGGGGGTCAAGTACTCCATTCAAGCCATGACCCGGGTCAAGTCCGTTGTCTTCAACATTGAAGGCTAATTTTAAAACAGTAAATTTGACAAGATGTCTGCTTGAGAAAGTCCGCTTTGGCGGACTTTTTTCGTTTTGTAAAAGTTTAAAAAAGTATAATTATTTTGTTAGCATTTTTTCAGAAAGAATGGTAAATTAAACAAAAGAATTCAGACAGGAGAGTGCACTATGCCAATTACTTTAGATAAACAGTTAGCCGCCATTGATGTGTTAAGGCAGGAGAATATTTTTGTCATGGACTCGCAAAGAGCCCGGACCCAGAACATCCGGCCTTTAAAGATTCTGGTGGTGAACCTGATGCCTAAGAAGGCCAACACGGAAGTGCAATTGCTCCGCCACCTGGCCAACACGCCCTTGCAGCTGGAAGTGGAATTCCTCTACATGGCCAGTCATAAGTCTAAAAATACTTCCAACGAATACCTGGAAAACTACTACCGGACCTTTGCCGACATCAAGGACAAGCGCTATGATGGGATGATTATTACTGGCGCCCCGGTTGAACAGCTGCCTTTCCAGGAGGTCGACTACTGGAGCGAGCTCTGCCAGCTGATGGAATGGTCCAAGACCCATGTCTACTCCAGCCTCCACCTTTGCTGGGGAGCGCAAGCCGGGCTTTACTATCACTTTGGGATCGACAAGCAGCCTCTGGAAAAGAAGCTGTCCGGCATTTATGAGCAGGAAGTAGTGGGGACCAGCCCCCTTCTTCGCGGCTTTGACGATTCCTACCGCTGTCCGCACTCCCGCTATACCACGATTTACCCAGACCAATTAAAGAAGTGCAGTTTGCAGATTTTGGCGGAGGGGCCGGAAGTCGGGGTTGCAATCGCGGCTAGTGACGACTTGCGGCAGATCTACAGCTTTGGCCATTTGGAATACTCCAGAGACACCTTGTCTGAGGAATACCATAGAGACCTTAATGCCGGTATCAATCCGCTTTTGCCGGTTAACTACTTCCCGGATGACGATCCGGAGAAAAAGCCCCGCCTGACCTGGAGTCTGGCCGCCTCAACCTTCTTCAGCAACTGGATCAACTACGCCGTTTACCAGGAAACGCCATACGACCTGGCAGAACTGGACTAAAAAGAATTTGAACAAAAAGAAATCTGCCCCTACCAGGGAGGCAGGGACAGATTTTTTACTTGTGAATAAAGTCTAGAAGCGGTAATTCCGCCGGTCGATTTGGAAGTACTTGTCGTTTTTGGACATCCTGTTCACCAGATGGAAGGAGATGAAGAAAAGGACGGCGATGAAGGCCAAGAAGATCCACTGCCCTTCAGCGGAATTAAGGGAAGCCACGTAGTCGTAGCTGCCGTGCAGGGCGGCTGGCACGACGATAGCCAAAACGCGGAAGAACTTGGACCGGATGTTTTTGCCCAGGTAGGCGTAGCCGCGGGACAAGCCATAGAAGATCCCCATGAAGACGCCGAAGCAGGCGTGGCCGGGAACGGCCGTTACAGCCCGGACTAAGGCGGTAGAGAAGCCGTAGATCATGACGTAGGAGATATTTTCCCAGAGGGCAAAGCCCAGGGCCACGAAGACAGCGTAGACAACCCCGTCATACTGGCAGTTAAATTCCCGGCTGAACCAGGACCGGCGCTTTAAGAAGAAGTACTTGGCTCCTTCTTCAGCGTAGGCAACGATCACGAAGTACATGATGACGTTGTAGATTGGATCTTTTTGCGAGACATAAGAAGTTAAAACGCCATTGGCGATCCATTCAATGATGCCGGCAACCACCGCTGACCAGATCCCCCCGGTCACCATTTTCCACAAAAGGTAGGGGCTTTCCGGCTCCAGCCGGTCAGATTGGTAAACCTTGATCATTAGGAAGATGGCGGGGATAACCGCGGCCAGGATAAGGAGCCAGTTGTAGATTAAAACTGGTTCTAGGAAGAAGAAAAACATGTTGGACCCACTTTCTATTCTTTGGATATGAATCTAGTTTACTCGCAATCGGGGCTTTTTTTCAAGAAAGGAACAATAATGACCAAAATATTAGTGACAGGTTTTAACCCCTTCAACCATGAAAAAATCAATCCAGCCATTGAAGCAGTGAAATTGCTGCCAGACGAAATCGCTGGCTGTGAGATTATCAAGCTGCAGCTACCGACCAGCTACCAGAAAAGTGAGAAAAAGCTGCAAGCAGCTGTTGAAAGAGAAGAGCCAGACTTTGTCTTAAGCGTGGGCCAGGCCGGTGGCCGGGCCTGTTTGACTCCAGAACTAGTCGCCATCAACTATGATGATTGCCCGGTCGCGGACAATGACGGGGAAAAGCGGGAAGGACAGGCGATTGATCCGGAGGGCCCAGCGGCTTACTTTACCCAGCTGCCGGTTAAGGAAATGGTCAAAGCTATTAAAGCGGCGGGCATCCCGGCTGAAGTGTCGACCACGGCCGGCTGCTTTGTCTGCAACCATGTCATGTATTACGCGCAGAGCTTGAGAAAAGAACATCCGGGGATGCAGGCTGGCTTCATTCATATCCCTTTTTTGCCAGAGCAGGTGGTCAAGCGGCCAAATCAGCCATCAATGGCTTTGGAAACAATCGTGACCGGCTTAACCGCGGCAATTGCTGCATTTTTTCCGGACGGGGACTAGGAAGAGTTAAATTTTTGGGAAAATAACGGCAAAAGTTTGGAAAATAAGGAAATCGCTGTCATCGGCATAAGATCAGCTTTCACGCTTAAAATGGTGCCATAATAATCTTAAGTAAAAAAGCGCTTTACAGAAAGAAGGCTGGTTAAAATGAGAAGCACGGAAGAAACCATGTTGATGGACACCATGATTGCCAATGGCGTCAGCAACAAGATGACCGAGCAGGCAACTGGTCTTGCGGCTCCAAAGCCGGTGCAAAAGAAAAATGCAGCTAAGCTGGAGACGCGTGACATGCTGCTGGCCAACGGGGTCGACGAAGAAATGGCCGACCTGGCGGCAGATCTGTAATTTAATTGAATAGTTTAGACCTGGCTTTCTTAGCCAGGTCATTTTTTGCAATCGTCCAGGCTACCTCAAAAGGTTGGTAAATGATAAAATCAACTGGTGAGGAATGCATATGACACAATTTATTGAAAAAATTTCAGCCTTAGCCAAGGAATTTGCTGATCCGGAACTGGGCCGGCAAGTGCAAGAGATCAAAATGATCGATGAGTGCGTATCTAGCCAGCGGATGATGCTGTTCGCGCCAGACCGCTTAGGCATCAGTGATGACCGTTTTGCCGAGCTGACCTGGGAGCTGCCTGACAGCCAGATCAAGGACCTGCGGGTTTTAAACAACCTGCTGAACAATGTCCGCCAGTACCTGTCCCTGGAATATGGGATCTGGTCACTGCCAAACATGGAGACGGCCCAGCTTTTTAAAAACGAATTAGGGATTGAGACAGCCCTGGAAGTTATGGCTGGCAACGCCTACTGGTCTAAGGCCTTGAGCGAGGCCGGGATTCAAGTCTGGGCCACGGATTCTTTAGAATGGTCCAGGAGCTCAAAGACCGGGAAGAAGCCTTTTTACCCAGTTGAAAACCTGCCAGCTGACCAGGCAGTCATGAAGTACGCGACCTGCGACATGATTCTCTGCTCCTGGGCGCCGAATTTCGGCCAGGCGGATTTGGAACTGATCGCTGCCAAGCAGCACTACGCTCCAGCTGCCCGCCTTTTTTTCATCGGGGAAAAAGGGGTGACCAATTCCCCGGAATTCTGGACCAGAAAGCATTTCGCCAAATCAAGCGAACTGAGAAAGATTAACCGCAGCTTTAAGTCCTACGACTTTATCAAGGAAAAGTTTATTGAGGTGAGCTGATGAAAAGGTACAAACTGTTTGTTATTTTGTCCACCTTTTTCCTCTTCATCATGATTGGCATCGTCTACTCCAACATGCAGTCCCAGCTGGCTGACCAAATTCTGCAGGCGCAGGGGATGAGCATGGAGGCCCGGATCGTCAAGCCGAAGAAGACCATGACAATTGCCTCCTTCCTTAAGTGGATCAAGAAAGAATTCCCTAAGGAAAGCATCCAGATGCAGTTCAAGAGCAAGGAGGACAAGAACCAGGTCTTGATCTGGTCACAAAACCGGGACCTCAACTACTTCCCTGTTTCCAGTGGCCGCTTTTTCAGTGAAGATGACTTTAAAGGGCAGGTCACCATCGCGGCGGTCTCCCCATCTTCAGCGGCTGCCCAGATCAAGACCCAGGGCAATACTTACTTGATCGCCAACGGCCAGTACTATTCAGTTGTCGGCAGCCTTAAAGCTGTGCCATACCAGTCTAGCAAGGCCTACTACTTGACGACGGGGGTTAAGCAGGAAACCGGGCAAAGCCGGATAAACCACTTTACCTTGTACGTGGACGCCAGCAGCCAGACGATCGGCAAGATCGCCAGCCACTTAAAGAGTGAGACCTATTGGCCGGACTTCGTCAAGCGGGGCCGGCAAAGAAGATTGACGCTTCTCATGCCAGAAGCCCTCTTGATCCTCTTTTTGCTGGGCGTGGGGGTCCTTTTGATGGGTCTTATTGCCTGGCTGACTTGGAAAGAAACTGATTTGAGCCATGTTAAGGGAGACCTGTTGCCCAACCTCCTCTTGAACCGGAGCGGGCGTTTTATCGTCTTTATGGTTCTAGAAGCTTTTGCCTCCTACTTCCTCTTGGTGTGGAAGGCCTACTACAGCAATCAGAGCATTTTAGGCCTGCTTTTGCTCGGGACAGTCGTGGTTGAACTGGCAGTATATGTTGGAATGATGGTTTATATGTACAGAAAGGGGAAACAGGCGGATGATTGAGATCCCAGACCAGTTTAAGGAGAAATTTACGGGTCTGCTTGGCCAGGAAGAAGCCGGCAAGCTGCTTGACTCTTTGGCTGAGCCAAGCAAGAAGGCCTACCGGATCAACAGTTTGAAAAAGGGAGCAGTGGCATACCCGCAAGAAGAGGTGGTGCCCGGCATCCCTAACGCTTATTACGGTGAAGTCTCCGGCAAGGACCCGGAATGGACAGCTGGCATGGTTTACTCGCAAGACCCGGCAGCCATGTTCCCGGCCCAGGCAATTCCAGTTAAGCCAGGTGACAAGGTTTTGGACTTATGCGCGGCTCCCGGCGGGAAAAGCACGGCTTTAGCCCAGAAGCTGCAAGGTGAGGGCTTATTGGTAGCCAATGAAATTTCGCCGTCCCGAGCCAAAATTTTGCGGGAAAACCTGGAGCGGTGGGGCGTTTATAACGCTGTCGTTACGAACTGCGACTCTTTTGCCTTGAGCGCCCGTTTCCCGGGATTTTTTGACGCGATCTTAGTGGACGCGCCATGCAGCGGGGAAGGGATGTTCAGAAAGAGCGAGGACGCCATCAAGTACTGGAGCCAGGAGAATGTTGACCTCTGCGCAGACCGGCAAAGGGAAATTTTGACTGAAGCGGTTAAGATGCTGAAGCCGGGAGGGTATTTGCTCTATTCGACCTGCACCTTTTCACCAGAAGAAGACGAGGAGATCGTCAGCTGGCTGCTGGATGAATATGGCTTTAAGCTTTTGCCAATTGCGGCAGAGAAAGCCGCGCCTGGCCGGCCGGAATGGGGCAACGGGGATGCTAGTTTAGCAAACTGTGCCCGTTTTTGGCCACAGGACGGTGTTGGTGAAGGGCAGTTTGTCGCCAGCCTGCAAAAGGCAGCTGGCGAAGAAAGCTTTGCAGCTGAAGCAGGAGAAGTTTTTTCTCCAGTCAGAAAAAACGAGGACAAGAAGAAAAAGGGCAAAAGCAAGAATAAAGGGAATAGAAGCAGCCTGGAGCGGCCAAGCAAGGAAGAGTACGGCTATATCAGTGAAGCTATAGCCGGCTTTAACTGGCCGGAAAGTCTGGCTTCCTGGCCAAGCCAGATGCTGAAGAGCAAGGATCATGTCTTTGTCCCGGCCCTTGAACCTGAACAATTGAAAGGGATCAAGGTCCTTAACAACGGTCTGGAACTGGGGATTTTGAAGAAGAAGCGCTTTGAGCCAAGCCACCAGCTGGCGGAAGTTTTAGGTCAAGTTGACCAGGAAAGAGTGGTTGACCTAACTGAAGACGAGTATGACCACTACCTGCATGGGGAAAGCCTGCAAGTTGACTCCAGCTTGAAGGGCTTCGTCTTGGTTTCCTGCCGGGGGATGATTTTCAGCTTTGGGAAACTCTCTGGCAAGGGACAGCTGAAGAATTACTATCCTAAGGGTTTGCGGCAATAGCAGATTAGCTTTATATAATTTTGCTTATGTGAAAAGGAGACAGCATGATGAAGGCAGCCCTGGTTGGGTGTTCAAATCCCTTAAAAGCAGCATATCGGCCAGTTGTTGACCAGCTGGTAAAGATCTTGGAAGACCGGGGACTGGAAGTCGTGGTCAGTCAATTTTTGACCGATGATACATTAATTGGCCGGGGAGAAAAGCGGGCCAGGGAGCTGGAAAGTTTCTTCTTAGATCCAGAGATGGCGCATATTTTTGACATTTCTGGCGGGGACTTGGCCAATACGGTTTTAGGGCACTTGGATCTGGATCAGATCAAGGACAGCCAGGCGGTCTTTTACGGCTACAGCGATTTGACCACGATCTTGACGGCCCTGGCCAAAAACGGCAACCAGGCGGTCAACTTCCAGCTGCGCAACTGCCTGGTCAACAAGGATTTGCTGAAGAGCGGCTATTTTGACCGCCTGCTGGCAGGTAAAGAAGCAGCAAAAGAGCTCGATGAGCTAGAAGTGACTTTTGTCCGGGGAAGTAAAATGGCAGGGCCAGTTTACGGGGGCAACCTCCGCTGCCTGCTGAAACTGGCGGGGACGCCCTATTGGCCCGATTTTACTGGCAGCATCTTGCTGCTGGAGGCCTACCGGGGTCAGCCGGAGCTGGTAGCTAGTTTACTTGAGCAATGCCGGGAGACCGGGATTTTTAACCAGATCAGCGGCGTTTTGCTGGGGACATTCAGTGAGCTGGACAAGTTAAAGGAAAGCCAGTTGCCAGAAGAAATTCTCCTGGACCTGCTACCAACAAATCTTCCAATCGCCAAGACTGAATTTATTGGCCACCGGCCGGATGCTAAGGCAATAAGGCTGGGGCAAGAGTGCGCTTTCAAGGAAGTTGGCGTATAATATAAGTATAAAACCGCCCGCTAAGCCCCGTAGAAATCGGGTGATTATGATGCTTAGCGAGAAAATTATTGACTTGTTGGTATGCTTTGTAGCATTCGTTGTATTTGCAATTGTCGTTTCTATCTATCCAGAGGAAATGTTTGCATTGTTGATCGCGACCGTTCTTTTGATCGGCATTTATGCTGTAGTTAAGGAACTGGTCAAGGACTGGTTGAAACACAACCATCGTTTTGGGGTATGACGGGCGGAAAATAAGCGCGGACTGGATTAATGCTAGACCGCGTTTTTATTTTGAAGCGGAGAAGATTATGGAATACGAATACAGACTGGTTGACCGGGATCTGGCGGTTGACGGAGTAAAAAGGCTTTTGCCAGATATAGTTTGGAAGATTGCCAATACGGAACTGGTTGAAGGTATTGGACTGCCAGAGGTTAGATGATCTGCGACGGCAAAGCAACTGAAGGGATGACCGTCAAGGAAGTGATTACCGTGCACATCTGAAGCGGGCGATGCAGTTCATGCTGTCCAACCTTGACCGGCCAGTTGACTTGGACCTGGTGAAGTAATACAACCGGATTGTATGTGAGAGCTTGTGTGATAAGCCGGGGATGCCAGCTATTGGAAAAATTGAGGAAGTGTTGCGGCTGGCAAAAGAGATTGACCACCCAACAAAGCAAGGCTTCTATCTGTTTGGCCATATTGCCAGAGAGCAGTGGTTTAATGATGGCAACGAGCGCACCGCCCAGCTGGTGGCCAACCATGTTTTTGTCCAAAATAACGCGGCGATACTGGCAGTCCCGGTTGAAGAGCGGGAAAACTTTTGGCACAAGCTGGTGAAGTTCTATGAGACTGGCCAGCAAGATGACTTGAACGACTTCTTGTACAAGACCTCGATTGGAATCATGCCGGGCGGCTTGACTATGGAGAAGACCCGGGAGATCGATGAAAGAAACAGAAAATGGTTGGGGCTGGAGTAAAGCGAAAAGAATAAACAAAGGCTAGGCTGACTTTATGTTGGTCCTAGCCTTTTTTAGGTCATGTTGCTCACAAAAAACATCATTCTTACTTTATAATGGTATATAGCTAATTAGAGGTAAGGAAAAATGAAAAGTAATTTCGAATTTTTAAAAAAAGAGGATGATCTCCAAAAGTATTACGTCAATGCGGTAAATGCTGAAAGGCTGTATGCAAATGGATACTATTCTGAAGAAGTGATCAACGTTAGAAAGATCGCGGAAGAGCTTACTAAAGACATCATGGATTTGGAATACTTGCAGGTTGACGAGCGCGCGACTTTTAACGATAATTTGACTCGCTTGCGGAAGGGTGCCTATGTTACTGACCGGGCTATTAGCGTCTTTTACGAAGTTAAGCGCAGTGGGAATGTTCAAGCACATGCTTTGGAAGAAACGGCCACTAAAGAAAGCGGCTTAAAAGAGCTGAAAAACATTCGCTACCTGCTCGCTGATTTTGCCCACAAATATTACGACATCCATGTCAATACCAGTTCAGATGAGTTTATTGAACCGGAAAGAGAAACTAATTACTCTTCTTCTGAGAGAAGACTGGTTTACATTCAAACTGCTGATAATTCAAGTGGAAATTGGCCAGCCTATATTGGGGCACGAAAAGTTGGCAAGGCATCTATTGAAGAAGACTTTAACAACGACTTAAGACCTAATAGTGATTATCTGCGTAAGCGGGCAGACATGCGAATAAAGCAGTATATGGGAACAGGTGGTGTACCATACGTCGTTGAATGGGCTGAATTGGGCTACTCACCAGTTACCAAGAGATGGTTTGGAGATGAGGCAGTTCATGATGTCTTAAAGCGTTCTGGGATCAAGCATGCTGAAGGGTTGGAAGGCAACGAGTGGTACAAGGTCGATCTTGAAACTGCCAAAAAGGCGATTCAAGCGGTCAAAGATGGTAAGAGTGCCATTGAGCTTGATAACCAAGCTCCTAAGCAGCAAAAGCCAATTGAGGTTAAGATCACTCTTAGACCAGAGCAGAGGGATGCGATTGACAAGACCAAGGCCGCATACAAGCACTACAACCGTATGCTTTGGAACGCAAAGATGCGCTTTGGTAAGACCATCACTGCTTTGAGCTTGGTTAAAGAGTCTAAGTACAAGAAGGTCCTTATTATGACTCATCGGCCGGTGGTCAACGAGGGCTGGTTTGAAGACTTTAACAAGATTGGCATGACCAAGGCTAGCTATCTCTACGGCTCTAGAAACCGGGGCCACAGATCAGTTGATGAACTGGAAAACTTAGGCCAGCCATACGTTTACTTTGCTTCCATTCAAGACCTGCGGGGGTCAACAGAAATCGGTGGCAAGGTCAGCGATAAGAACCACGATGTCTTCTCAGTTGCCTGGGACTTGGTTATTGTTGATGAAGCCCACGAAGGGACGCAGACTGACCTGGCACAAAACGTCCTTGATGCTGTATTAAGAAACAAGCGGACTACCAAGCTTTTGGAATTGTCCGGTACTCCGTTTAACCTGTTGTCTGACTATGACGAAGAGCAGATTTTCACTTGGGACTACACCATGGAGCAGGAAGCTAAGCTTGCCTGGTCAGAAGAACACCCGAATGAAGTCAACCCATACGAGAGTCTGCCAAAGGTTTCCATGTACACCTTTGAGATGAGTGACCACTTTAAGGACATCAACTTTACCGGGGATGGTTTAGGGAGATATTCATTTAACTTCAAGGAGTTCTTCCGGACTGATGAGAATGGCAAGTTTGTGCATGAGAAGAATGTCCGCCAGTTCTTAAAGAACATTACTTCACCTGGTCCAACAAATTATCCATTTG
Source organism: Lactobacillus leichmannii (assembly GCF_024701915.1). NCBI lineage: Bacteria > Bacillati > Bacillota > Bacilli > Lactobacillales > Lactobacillaceae > Lactobacillus > Lactobacillus leichmannii. Next base: position 21,906 of record NZ_QOCY01000026.1, read on the forward strand.
CCAACCGGACTTTCCGGAACAACTTGCGACACACTTTATGGATTTTGCCAGGGATTAAAGAATGTAACGCCTTGGAAGACTTGCTTAATGAACCAGGTACAGTCTTCCACGAAGAAGGCTATAAAGTAGTTAACGTGGTTCGCGGAGACAAGACAGCGGATGAAGAAGCCAGTCAAAGCGATGTAGAACGCGTTAACCGGGCGATGGATCCAGATCCAGCAACAACTAAGACGATTACCTTAACAGTACGGAAGATGACCACTGGGGTAACGATTAAGCCTTGGACTGGCGTTTTATTCTTGTCAAACACCAACAGTGCCATGCAATATCTGCAGGCTGCCTTTAGAGCACAGACGCCATATGCGTCAGCGACTTTCGGTCAGAAGACCAACTGCTACATTTTCGACTTTGCACCAGACCGGGCTTTGACGGTTATGGCCGAAGCAAGCAGTTTGTCGACGGGGGCTGGTAAGCTGAATAGCGATGAACAGGAAGAGCGGATGACCAAGTTGCTCAACTTCTTGCCGATAATCGGTGAGAAGGGCAATAAGATGCATGTCTACAACGTAAACACGCTGCTCACCAAGCTCAAGAAGGCATACGCGGAAAGAGCGGTTCGGTCTGGTTTTGATGACAATTCTATCTATTCAGACAAGCTCTTGAATATTGAGAGTCAAGACATTCTTGATAAGTTCAACAAGCTGAAGGCAATTGTTGGGACAACCAAGAAAGAAAAGCAAGAGACAAAGATTGACATCAACAATCAAGGCTTGACCGATAAAGAGTCAGAGACAGCAAGAAAGGCCAAGAAGAAAAAGCCAAGAGAGCGTACCAAAGAAGAGCAAGAAGCTCTCGACAAGGTTAATGCTCTTAAGCGCCAGCGACGAGCTTTGATCTCGATTTTGCGTGGTATTTCGATTAGAATACCAATGATGATCTATGGGATGGACATTGACTTTGATGAAGACGTGTCAATTCAGCAATTCATGAACCGGGTTGACGATGTGTCTTGGAAGGAATTCATGCCTGCTGATGTCACGAAGGAAATGTTCAAGGAGTTTATTCCGTATTACGACTCGGAGATCTTTATCGAAGCTGGGAAGATCATCAGAAGACGGGTAAAAGAGCTGGATAAGGCTGATCCACTTGACCGGGTAGAAAAGATCGCGGATATTTTCGGGACATTTAGAAATCCTGACAAGGAAACCGTGCTTACGCCATGGCGCGTGGTTAACATGCATTTGGGCAAGACGATTGGCGGACTTGTTTATTATGACGACGATTATGAGACCCAGTATGTTGATGGCAAATCTGCGATGCACTGGGTATCATCTGAAAATACAGAGCGGGTTTATCATGAGAATACCCGTATTTTAGAGATCAACGCCAAGACTGGGCTTTATCCGTTGTTTGCGGCTGCATCCCTGTACTGGAAGGAATTCCAGAAGATGAATGATCAGACGGCTGGTAAGTTTAGTTTGATCGATGAGCAGTTCATTTGGCAGAAGATTCTGCGGGAAAATATCTTTGTTGTGGCTAAGACACCGATGGCAAAGGAGATCGCGACACGGACTCTGAGAGGATACAATTCGGATTGGGATGTTAACGCGGAATACGTCGAAAATATTATTAAGGACGCTAAGACCGACGTTGATGCTGAAGCTAAAAAGATTGAGAGGCTATTTGGAAACATGAAATTCGACGTCGTGATCGGTAATCCGCCGTATCAAGATTCTGCAACAGGTGATAATGACAACTATGCTGCACCGATTTATAGCGACTTTATGGATCTCTCATATAAACTATCTGATTTAGTAACGCTGATCACCCCAGCCAGATTCTTGTTTAATGCAGGTGGTACGTCTAAACAATGGAATAAGAAGATTCTGAATGATCCTCATTTCAAGGTTGTTTTGTATGAAGCAAACAGCAGCAACATCTTCCCGCACACTGATATAAAGGTGGGGTTGCTGTCTCTTTGAGAGATGAGCATCAGAAATTTGAACCTATTGAAATTTTTACCGCTTTTCCAGAACTAAATAGCATTCTTAAAAAGGTTCTTCCCAAAACAAATGGATCTCTATCAGAAATAATATCAGGACGTGGTGTATATAAGTTGTCCGATAAAGCTTTGGCCGATCATCCGGAAATAGAACAGTTACAATCGAAGGGTCACAAAAAGGATGTTGGGTCAGGTGCCTTCAGAGTTCTAAAGGATGTAGTTTTCTTTAAAGAGAAACCCAGCGATGGACACGATGATTATGTTAGATTTTTAGGTCTATCTAATAGAACGCGCGAATATTGGTGGGGTAGACAGATATACCAAGATGTTCCAGATAGTTTCTACCACTATAAAGTTTTTGTACCAAAAGCAAATGGTAGCGGTTCATTAGGTGAAACTCTAACAACACCCCTGATCGGGGAACCCCTGATCGGGGCGACTGAAACTTTTATTTCAATTGGTGATTTCTTGACTGAGATTGAAGCTACAAATTGTTTGAGTTATATCAAGAGTAAGTTTGCTAGAGTAATGTTAGGTGTTCTAAAGACAACTCAAGACAATACTCGAGCAAAATGGGAATATGTTCCTCTTCAAGACTTTACCCCTAACTCAGATATCGACTGGACTAAGTCAATCCCTGAGATTGATCAACAGCTTTACAAGAAATATAACCTCTCTGAGGACGAGATCAACTTTATTGAAACGAAAGTGCAGGCAATGGATTAATGACTGATGAACGATTGATCAAATCGGCGGATCGGGTCAAGGATGTCGGTGAAGTATTTACACCAAAGCGCATAGTTGATCTGATGCTAGATCAACCGGAAATTAGTGCTAAAGTAAATGACTTGACTGCTACTTTCCTTGAACCCTCGGCTGGTGAAGGGGCTTTTTTAACCGAATTACTAAAGAGGAAGATGCAAGTAGCTCTTGAGGGCAGTACCTCAATCGAAAACTATGAAGATAGAATCTTACTGGCACTTTCATCTCTTTATGGTATCGAACTGATGGAAGATAATTATCGAATGCTTCGACACAACATGCGTCAGACTTTTTCAGTAAATTATCTTAGAGGACTTAAGGCGAAAGGCCTTCCGGAACATGGTAAAAAGAAGATTCTTGAGAGTGCTAAGACGATCATTTACGCCAACATGGTTCAAGGTAATACCCTGACTTACAAAAATTCGCAGGATCAGCCTATCATTTTCAGTGAATGGGCTTCACATAAGCAAGATGGTCGGATTTGGGTTAAGCGCACAACTCAGACTTTTGAGTCGATTGTTAAAGGCGAGCAGACTGATAATGGTTTAGTCGTTCCAGAAGATTCACAGCTCGACTTATTTACTGATTTCGATCCAGATACCCATGAGGTAAAATCGAAGGATTCTTATCTCCAATATAAGCCTGTTCAAATTGTTGACGTCTACAAAGAAGAGTTAGTTGATACAAACAAAGAATAAGCGAAAAATGCATCCCTAAGTATGATCTTTTCATACCAGGGATGCATTTTCTTGTTCTATCTGAGCTTTTTCCTTCATGTTAAAATAAAGCTGTTAGTAAGTAAGTGCTAGTTTTTTATGGAGAAGGCTATTGACTGAATTAGAGTTAAGAAGGGCTAACGTCGGGGATGCGGAAAGATTGCTTGAAATCTACGCTCCTTATGTGGAGAAGACAGCAATCACTTTTGAGGATGAAGTTCCACCTATTGGCGAATTTCAAAACCGGATTTTAAAAACTCTGCGGATCTATCCCTATCTAGTCGCGCTTAAAGATGGCAAAATCGTTGGCTATGCCTATGCTAGTGCATTTAAGGAGCGGGCAGCTTATGACCACAGCGTGGAGTTGTCGATCTATGTCGACGCTAATGTCCGTCACCAGCATGTAGGCAGATTTTTATATGACGCGATAGAAGACTGTTTAAAGAAGCAGGGCTTTCTCAACTTGAACGCCTGCATCGCTGCTCCTATTGGTGAAGATCCGTATCTGGATGACAACAGCATTCGTTTCCATGAGCACTTAGGCTACAAATTTGTCGGCCGTTTCCACCAGTGCGGCTATAAATTCGGCCGCTGGTATGACATGGTTTGGATGGAGAAGATGCTGGGTGAGCATATCGTGCCTGCACCAGCGATCATTCCTTTTCCGGAGATGAGAAATGATTAACGACATCAATACCCTGGCTGACTACTTAGGTCCCTGCGACTTGCCGACTTTGACCCCGGCAGCCTTAGAAGAAAAATATGGCATCCCCCAAGCCGACGCTTTCGTTTTATTTGGCGGCAGTATTCTGCCCGGCGGGGATGTCTTTGCCGCGGCTAAAAAGGCTGAGATTGCCAAAAAATACATCATCGTCGGTGGTCATGGCCACACGACTGATGGCTTGCGGGCCCAGGCAAAAGCCGTCTTTCCGGATCTGGAAGTTGATTCTTTGTCAGAAGCGGAGATTTTTGCCGCCTATGTACAAAGAAAGTACCAGATTACTGCCGATTTACTTGAATGCCAGTCGACCAATTCTGGCAACAACATCACTTACTTGTTAGATCTGCTTAACCGGCATAATATTGACCTGTCATCGGTCATCCTCTGCCAGGACGCGACCATGCAGCTGCGCTTAAGTGCTGTGTTACGCAAGTACCGGCCAGAGCTGACCATCATTAATTACGCGTCTTACCAGGTTCATGTCTTGGAAAAAGACGGACAGCTGGCTTATGATAAGGAGATCCCTGGCATGTGGCCAATGGACCGTTATATCAGCCTGCTCATGGGTGAGATCCCGCGCTTAAGAGACGATATAGATGGCTATGGGCCGCTTGGGAAGAACTATATAGCGCATGTGGATCTGCCATCTTCGGTTGAAGGAGCTTTTGCCCGCCTGCTTAAGGAATACGGCGGCTCTGTCCGCCAGGCTAACCCGGCATATAAGAGCTAGTTTGAGGTGAAAAATGAACGAGTTTAAAGAGAGATTTTTAGCTAATATGGACCGGCACCCCGGCCTTACTTGGGATGAGTTTTTGGGTAAACTGGATTCTGAGAAAAAGGCGGCGCTTGCCTGGATGGAAGAAAGCGGCGGGGAGCCAGATGTAGTTGCGTTAGACTCTGGCTTAGCTATCGTTGACTGCGCTAAAGAAGAACCAGCCGGCCGGCGGAGCGTTTGCTACGATAAAGAGGCCCGGATTAAGAGAAAGAAGTTCCCGCCGGAAACTAGTGCTGAAGAGACGGCAAAAGAACATGGCTTGTCCCTGCTGGATGAAGCAGACTACCGCCAGCTCCAGGAATTAGGCGATTTTGATCTGAAGACCAGCTGCTGGATTGAGACGCCTGCTGAAATCAGAGAAAAGGGCGGAGCTCTTTTTGCGGAAAAACGCTATGGTACTGTCTTTGTCTACCATAACGGGGCGGACTCTTACTACAAGGTCCGGGGCTTTAGGGCCAAGCTGATCTTGTAAGTTTTGAGTGATAATTATGATAAACGTAGAAGAAGAAATATTTGCTAAAAGACAGTGCAGGTTTAATAAGCTGGCCGCCTATGGCTTCAAGAAGAATGGTGATGACTATTATCTTGAAGTTCCCTTGAAAAGTGCTAATTTCCTCGCAAAAATTATAGTTTCTTCGGTTGGTAAGGTCAGCGGTAACGTCTATGATCTTGATACCGGGGATGAATATCTTTTACTTCGTGTTGAAAGCGACACAGGCAGCTTCTCAGCTGTGGTCAAGGCGGAATACAGGGCGCTTTTGCAGGATGTTGCCGATAAATGCTTCGTCAAAGCCCAGGCAGACCGGATCAAGGATGAAATTAAGGCCAGCTACGGTGATGAGCCAGATTTTCCATTTAAGAAATTCCCAAACTACGCCGTCTTCCGAAATCCCCAGAACCGGAAATGGTATGGCCTGCTGATGACTGTGCCACTGTGCAAGCTGACAGGCGACGAGAAGGACCAGCAGGAAGTCACGGTACTTAATTTGAAGCTGGCTGAGGAAAAATTGCCTGCTTTGCTGAAACAGGAGGATTTTTTCCCGGCTTACCACATGAATAAGCAAAACTGGTTGTCAGTTCTGCTCAATAATGATCTGCCTGATGAAGAAGTTCTGGCCATGCTGGACGAAAGCCGGGCTTTTACTGAAAGAAAGAAGTAGCAAGATGGATCCTAAATTCAGATATGAGCTGACCAGTTTGATTCAAAGCCACGGCGGCAAAGGTGACCGGCTCGGTGTCCGGCGTGACTGACTACTTGCTGAAGGGCGAGCTGGATCATGTCACCGGCAAGTGTAAAAAAGCTGCTGAAAAAGGGACAGCAGTAATCGGCTATGAGGACTTAATGTCGCTTTTACGGAAATAAAACATACTAATCTGGTGTTGGATGATTACTCGACGGAGTAGTCGTTCAACACTTTTTCTTTTACTATATA
>NZ_QOCY01000027.1:0-18081 GCF_024701915.1 Lactobacillus leichmannii
CATGGTAGACGAGCTTGCGGACATCACCTTTCAATCACTCCCTACAAATCCTGGTGGAAGCCATGTTCGAGAGTGCGAAAGAGATCTTCCAACCGACAGAAGAGCTGATGGAAAGGTTCACCAAGGCTTTCATTTCACGCCTCCCGAAGTACATGCAAGAGGCTATATCGCCATCACTAGCAGCTTAATTGAATATTTACTGGCAAAACTATTGAGTTTTCAAGGCTTCATAGGTCTTTTTGGTGTGGGAAGTTTAAGTTCTTATTTAAGCAAGCTCGCGGCTGCCTGGTCGGCAATCACCGTAACGTTCGGGTGCTTTTGTAGGACGCTGGCCGGGACATCCGTAGTCACTGGCCCTTCAACCATGGCCTTAATAGCCTTAGCCTTGCTTTCCCCCTTGGCCAAAAGGATGATCTCCTTAGCCGCCATGATATTGGCAATCCCCATGCAGATGGCGCTCTTTGGCACTTCATCAATGCTGTCGAAGAAGCGGGCGTTGGCCTTGATCGTGCTTTCCGTCAAAGCAACTTCATGAGTCACGCTGTCAAACGGCGTCCCCGGTTCGTTGAAGGCGATGTGCCCGTTCTGCCTGATCCCTAAGACCTGCAAGTCTACCGGGTTGTCTGCCAAAATCTGGTTGTAGCGGCTGCACTCTGCCTGGATGTCCTTTGCCTGGCCGTCTGGCAGGTAGGAGCGCTTGAATGGCTTGTACTGGAAGAGATGCTGGTTCATGAAGTAGTGGTAGCTCTGCGGGTTTTCCGGGCTGAGACCGACGTATTCATCCAAGTTGACGCTGGTCATTTGGCTGAAGTCGAGCTGGCTGGCCACCATCTCCTGATAGAGCTCAACCGGTGAAGACCCGGTTGCCAAGCCCAAGGTCTTAGCCCCTTCGTCAACCGCCTTTGCCAAAAGGTCAAAGGCCTGCTTGCCTAATTCACTGGCGTTTTTCACAACGATAACTTTCATCTTGATCACGACTCCTTGATTTTTTTGCTTGCTCATATTGGTATAGTCCATTCTAGTTCCGTAAGGATTTTTTGTCAAGGTATAGACCAACATTTGCCAAGGTATAGACCAATAAATCTTGGTAAAATCTGAGCGCTTTTTTCCAAAAAATGGTCGCCCTTGTACTATGCTTAGAAGGAAGAAAAAATAGAAAGAATAAAGCAAAACAGAAAAATAGGAAATAAATGAAGGCAAGAGCATGAAATACATGACCGTCAAAGGGGAAAAACTGAGCCAGCTGGGCCTGGGCACCTGGAACATGGGGGAAAATGCCAGCAGGAGGGAGGAGGAAATTGCGGCCATAAGGTATGGCTTGTCTGCCGGCGTCAACGTAATCGATACCGCTGAAATGTATGGGGAAGGGCGGGCTGAAAGCCTGGTTGGCGAAGCCATCAAGGACCTGAACCGGAGCCAGCTCTTCCTTATTTCCAAGTTCTACCCCTGGCATGCCAGTCCTGATGACCAGAAAAAAAGCCTGGCCGCCAGCTTAAAGCGGCTGCGGACAGACTATCTGGACTTGTATCTTTTGCACTGGAAGAGCGATTATCCTTTAGCAGAAACCGTCAAGGGCCTGCAGGATTTGCAAGCTGCCGGCCTGATCCGCCACTGGGGAGTTTCCAACTTCGACACGGCTGACATGCAAGAGCTGGTAGATATCGCCGGGGAAGGGGCCGTTTTTGCCAATGAAGACCTCTACAATCTCGACAAGCGGGGCGTTGAATATGACCTCCTGCCTTGGCAAAAGCAGCACGGCATTGCTTTTATTGGCTATTCGCCCTTTAACTCAGGCAACGGGCAATCTATCCCCGTTAAAGCCAGCTTAAAGCAGATCGCTGACAAGCGGGGCGTGTCCGTTCACCAAGTATTGCTGGCCTGGACCATGCGGACCGGGCAGGTCTTGACCATTCCTAAGGCCAGTTCAGTTGCCCACATGCGGGCCAACCTGGCGGCTGCTGACCTGGTCTTGACCGCCGGTGAACTGGCCGCCTTGGATCGGGATTACCTGCCACCGAAGAGCAAGCAGCCTTTGGAGAGCATTTGATTTTCAGCTGATTTCCACGAAGGTCTTGTAGTAGTCGTAGACCTTGTCATCTTCTTCCCCGCAGTCCAAAAAGCGGCTGATGATCCAGCTACTTGGCTGGCAAGGAAGCTGTTTTAATTCTGCTTGCAAGTTGTTGGGAAGGCCAGGTACTTGCCCGGCTTTTTCTCCTAGAGGATCTGGCCGGGATTGAGCCGGAAGCAGTTTACCCTGCTGCGGCTGAAGTGGTCCTGGCCCTATCTGGCCTGCTTGTTTGTGATCCACTTGATCTACTGGCCGGGCAGCTGGCTGGCCGCCGTATCCCTTATCCTGCTCTTTGCCGCGGCTGCCGGGATGACTCTTTACCAGCGCCGCTACTTAGGCGGGATCAAAGACAGCATCTGGGTCTTCGCGGTCTTCGCACTTTTGCGCCTGCTGACGACATTGCTTTTTAAGATCTGAAAAAGCCTTGCTCCGTGTGGAGTAAGGCTTTTCGCTTGCTTTAGCTTTTGACCAGACCTTGCTTGTCGCGTTTAATCAAGCGCAAGACGCAGGCAAAAATCAAGAGGATGAAGATGAAGAGGACGATGAAGGCGGCTTGTGACCCCATGACTACCTGCTTGCTCTGCCCCTGGTAAGGACTGCCGGCGATGTGCATGACTTCCAGCTGCTGCAGGCCGATCGTCATGGCGTTGTTGTACATCATGCTGAAGCCGGTCATGAACATGACGTGGAAGATCACGATCAAGGCAATGGAGAGCTTTTGGGCAAAAATGATGTAGAGCAAAATGCCGGCCATGGCCAGGAAGTTGCCGATTAAGAAGAGCTTCTTGAAGCCCTGGCTGTCCAAGAGCCGGCCCATTACCGGCCCGAAGAAGGCTGACAAAAGGCAGCCCACGCTGGTCAAGGCACTGGTCTTCAGACCCAGTTGCGCCAGGTTAGGGATGACAAAGGTTAGGCTGATCTGGATGAACTGCAGGAAAGTGTAGATGAGCAGACCCTGGTTAAAGCCGGTATTTTTCAAAACGGAAATATTGATAATGTGGGCCTTGCCTTCCTGCTTGGCCAGCTTGAAGTAGATGACAAAGGAAATGACCGTGACCAAAAGCCCGCCCCAAACCAGTGGACTGGCAAAGCCAGAGCTTAAGTTGTTAACGGCCAGGGTCAAGGCAACCAGGGCCAAGACGATCAAGAGGTACTCGCTGAAGTTGAAGTGGTCTCGGTGGGCTTTATTGTCGCTCATGAAGCGGGCCGCGATGATGCAGAAGACAATGGTAATCGGCAGGGTAAAGATAAAGTTGAACCGCCAGTTAAGAGCTGCCAGGCAGATCCCCCCGTAGGTCGGCCCAAGTGACGGGGCCAGGGCGACGATCATGCCCGCTGTCCCGACGAAAGAACCCTGCTTGGCCCGGGGCACCTCCAGCATGACCGGCAAGGTATTGGACAGCATGCAGATCACCCCGCCGATGACTGAGGCCGTGCCCGCCGCGATGATCAAGCTCTTGAACTTGAAGCTGCGCTGCAGGTAGGCAGCCAGGACGATCGGCAAGGTAACGGCCAGCAGGTAGGCCGTGGTAATCCACTGCACGTTGTTCAAAGATTGGTTGAAGACCTTCATCAGGGTTGGGAGGGTCCGTTCATTGACGTTTCGACCAAAAGCCCGCTGTAGGCCACGCCCGCGGTCCCGATGATCGACCAGATCACGGAAGGGGCGACTTTTCCATGAGCTTCCATTAAATTCAAACCTCCAATAAAAAAACTCCAATTCAGCGAATCCGGGCCCGGAAAAGGTCTTTGGATTCAGCCAGAATTGGAGTCATACTCTAATATTCCAGTGAACCAAGCTCCACAAAGCTTGCTTTAAAAACTTGTCATTAATTTACTTTAGCATTTTTTCAGAAAAAATGTCAGTAAAAAACAGGGCCAAAGCCCTGTTTTCTTTATTTCGACTTGATGTAGTTTTGCCCGTCGGCAGCTGGCCCGACAGTCTTGCCGAAGAAGACCACCAGAACGATGATCGTCAAGACGTAAGGCGCAATCTGCAGGTAAACGGATGGCAGGCTGGAAATGCCTGGAATCTGGTCCCCGATGATACTCAAGCTTTGCGCGAAGCCAAAGAAGAGGGAGGACAGCATAGCGCCGATTGGGTTGTAGCGGCCGAAGATCATGGCCGCCAGGGCCATGAAACCTTGCCCGGCAATAGTGGAAACTGAGAAGTTCCCGGCAATTGCTTCAGCGAAGACGGCCCCGCCGATCCCGCCGAGGAAACCGGAGATCAAGACGCCGGCGTAACGCATCTTGTAGACGTTGATCCCCAAAGTGTCGGCAGCTTGTGGGTTTTCACCGCTGGATCGCAAGCGCAGGCCAAAGCGGGTCTTGTATAGTACCCAGTAGAGGAAGATGGACAAGACGATGGCCACCCAGGCAGGAGCTGAAGTGTTCTTGAAGAAGATCGGCCCGATAACCGGGATGTTGGCCAGGCCAGGGAAGGAGAAGTAGCCGAAGTTTTGGTTGATGTTTTCGGTCTGCCCCTTGTTGTAGATGGCCTTGACCAGGAAGACGGCCAATGGCGGCGCCATCAAGTTCAAGACCGTCCCGGAAATAACGTGGTCAGCCCGCCAGTTGACCGTGGCAACGGCGTGCAGCAGGGAGAAGATGATCCCGACAATCCCGCCCAAGAGGGCACCCAGCCATGGAGTAGCGGTGCCGAAGGTTGAGGCGAAGCTCAGGTTGAAGACGATGGAGGTGAAGGCCCCCATGGTCATGATCCCTTCCAAACCGACGTTGACGATCCCTGAGTTTTCACTGAAAGTCCCGCCCAAAGCGGTGAAAATCAAGGGAGCTGAATAAACTAAAGTTGATGAAACGATTAAGGCTAATACAGTCACGAAGTTCATTATGCTTCCCCTCCTTTTTGCTGGTCATTGGCGGCTTGCCGGCCGGCGGTTTCCGCCGTGGCAATATAGGTCGCGGTCTTGTCAGACTTCTTTTCCTTGAAAAGGAGGCCGACAGCCCAGCTGATGGCTACGAAGAAGATAATGGCAGCGATGACGATAGAAACGATTTCAAATGGAATCCCGGCTGCCGTCTGCATCCCCAGGCCACCGATCTTCAAGATAGAGAAGAGCAGGGAAGCCAGCAGGATGCCGATGGCGCTCATGCCGCCCAAAAGGGCAACGGACATGCCGTCCCAGCCGATGTCCAGGGTAGTCGTTTGGGTGAAGTAGTTCTGGTAAGTCCCCAGACCTTGTACGACCCCGCCCAGGCCACAGAAGGCACCTGACAGGAGCATGGAGATGATGATGCTCTTCTTGTCGCTCATGCCGGCGTAACGGCTGGCGAATGGGTTCAAACCAACCGCCTTGATTTCAAAGCCGACCGTGGTCTTCTTCATCAAGAACCAGAAGATGACCAGGGCAATGATGGCCAGGAAGATACCGCCGCTGATCCGGGAGTCGCCGAACATTTCGCTCAGCCACGGAATCCGCAGGCTGCCGCTAGCCCCGATAGTCTTGGTAGTGTCGGTGTCAACGCGGAGGCTCTTGCTCATGACGTCCTGGTGCAGGTATTGGCAGAGGTAGAGGACGGTGTAGTTAAGCATGATGGTTGAGATAACTTCGTTGGTTCCGAAGTAGGCCCGCAGCCAGCCGGCAATCCCGGCAACCAAGGCACCGGCCAGGATGCCGGCGATGATTTCAAATGGCAAGAGGATGTAGACGGGCAGGCCTTTGAAGGCCAGGCCAATCCAGATAGCGGTCAGCCAGCCGGCCTGCGCCTGGCCCGGCAGACCGATATTGAAGAAGCCAGCGGCTGAAGAGATCTGGAAGCCGATAGCGATAAAGATCAACGGGGTGGCGTTACGGATGGTTTCCCCGATCCCGTTGGCTGAGCCCAGGGCACTTTCAAACATTGAGCTGTAGGCCTGGAATGGGTCATAGCTCCAGGCCAGCATGATGATGGCCCCGACTAAAAAGCCGGCAATAACAGAAACGATCGGCACTAAAAGCCGCTTGGCTTTAGGGCTCACCTTAATCATTAGCGGCAGCCTCCTTCTTGGTATTCTTCCCGGTCATAAGCAAACCGAGTTCAGTTTCACTAGTCTGGTTAGGCTTGACTTCACCTGATTCGGCCCCGTCGTGCAGGACGACAATTCGGTCAGACAGCTGCAAGATTTCGTCAAGTTCGTAGGACACAAGGAGCACGGCCTTGCCGGCGTCTCTTTGCTTCAGCAGCTGGCTGTGGATGTATTCGATGGCCCCGACGTCCAAGCCCCGGGTTGGCTGGAAGGCAATGATCAAGTCAGCGTCCCGGTCAAGTTCCCGGGCGATGATGGCCTTTTGCTGGTTACCACCGGACAGGTCGCTGGCTGGCAATTGTTCGCTGGTCGTGCGGACGTCGAACTTCTTGATCAGTTCCCGAGCGTGTTCCCGGATGGTCTGTTCGTTCATGATCCCGTGCTTGGAGTAAGGCTCCTTGTAGTAGGTCTGGCTGGCAATGTTTTCAGACAAAGGCAGTTGCAGGATCAAGCCGTACTTTTGCCGGTCGGCAGGGATGTGGCCGACGCCGGCTTCCGTGATTTGGCGGACTGGCTTGTTGGTCAAATCCTGGCCGTTGATGACGACTTGGCCGCCTTCAACATGGCGCAGGCCAGTGATGGCTTCGACCAGTTCGTCCTGGCCGTTGCCGTCGATCCCGGCCAGACCAAGGATTTCCCCGCCGCGGATATTGAAGGAGAGACCCTTGACTGCTTCGGTCCCCCGGTCTTCATTGACGTGCAGGTCCTTGACTTCCAGGATATTTTTGCCTAGATTGATGGGAGCCTTGTCCAGCTTAAAGTTAACATGGTGGCCAACCATCATTTCGGCCAATTGTTCGTCATCTGCATCGGCAACGCTGACGGTTTGGATGGACTTACCAGCCCGGATGACAGTGACCCGGTCGGCACTTTCCTTGATTTCCTTCAGCTTGTGGGTGATCAAGATGATGGACTTGCCTTCCTTGGCCAGGTTCTTCATGATCTTGATAAATTCAGTGATTTCCTGCGGCGTCAAAACGGCAGTTGGTTCGTCGAAGATCAAGATGTCGGCCCCGCGGTAAAGGACCTTCAGGATTTCAACTCTTTGCTGCTGAGCGACGGTGATGTCGGAAATCTTAGCGTCAGGGTCGATGGCCAGGCCGTATTGCTTGGACAGGGCCAGGATCTTTTCTCTGGCGGTCTTGAAGTCCAGGGCCAGGCCCTTGGTGGTTTCGTGGCCTAAGATGATGTTTTCCAGGACAGTGAAGGCCTGGGCCAGCATAAAGTGCTGGTGCACCATCCCGATCCCCAGGCTGGTAGCGACGTTTGGGCCGGAGATGTTGACTTTCTCGCCCCGCACGTAGATTTCGCCAGAGGTTGGTTCGAGCAGGCCAGAAAGAATACTCATTAAAGTAGACTTGCCGGCGCCGTTTTCGCCAAGAAGCGCCAGGATTTCGCCCTTGCGGAGCGTGAGGTTGATATCGTTGTTGGCTTTAAAACCGTTAAAGTCTTTCACGATATGGCGCATCTCAATGATGTTTTTGATCTCTTTTTCCATATGACAAAACTTTCTGTAATTACTTTTACAAAAAACACCCCGTAATATTGCGGAGTGTTTCAGATTGACTACTATATATTGTGCTACTTACTTGGAGCAGTTGCAACTTTAATTTTACCAGCCAGGATTTGCTTGCGGGCAGCTTGCACTGCCTTCCAAGTCTTGGCATCAAGGTTCCCCTTAGTGACAGAGACGCCATCGTGAGCTAAGCCGTAGGAAATTACCTTACCGCCAGGGAATTTGCCCTTGTAGGCTTTGTCAGCGATGTCCTTGCATGCGAAACGCAGCCCCTTTAATACGGAGGTCAGCGTGAAGTTGGCCTTCTTACCGTCTTTTGAAGTGTAGTTACCCAGGTTTGCCTGGTCAACGTCAACACCGATGACCCAGACCTTCTTGGCAGCCGTGGTTGCCTTGTTGCGGGTCTTGGCTTCAGTGAAGACACCGTTACCGGCGTTGCCGGCAGCTTGGTAGATGATGTCAGCGCCGTCAGTGTACATTGACTGGGCGATTGACTTGGCCTTGTCGGTTGAGGTGAAGTTGCCGATGTATTGGTCGTAAACGGTGATCTTCTTGCCTAAGGCCTTGGCACCATCCTTGACACCTTGCTTGAAGCCGGCTTCGAAGAGGTCCAGGACGCTGGACTTGGCCCCGCCGATGAAGCCGACCTTGTTAGTCTTGGTGGTGTAGGCAGCAGCCAGACCGCCAAGGTAGGAAGCTTCGTTGCTCTTGAAGGTAACTGAAGCAACGTTCTTGCGGCCAGTGATAACTGAGTCGATCAAGACGAAGTTCTTCTTAGGGTACTTCTTGGATGCGGCTTTAACTGAGTCAGTCAGCATGTAGCCGACACCGTAGATGGTTTGGTAGCCGGCTTGGGCAGCTTGAGTCAGGTTAGGGGTGAAGTCAGCAGCAGATGATGATTCAAAGTACTGGTAACCGCCCTTGCCTTGCTTGAGGCCATGTTCCTTGCCGTAGTCCTTGAAACCAGACCAAGCGGCTTGGTTGAAGGAGTGGTCGTCAACACCGTTACCGTCAGTGATCAAGGCGATACCGTGCTTGGTGTCCTTGTTGACGGAAGTGTTAGACTTCTTGCCGGAGCAGGCAGTCAATACAGCAGCGATTGACAGGGTGGCTGCCCCAGCGGCAACCAATTTCTTGTAATTAAAGCGCATAGCGAAATTACTTCTTTCTTTTTCTTCTTTTCTTCTTCATAGACGAACGATTATGTATTAAAGATAGCATTCAGTTTTAGAAAAAGCAAGAGAACAGATAGGCGAATATTCGCTTTTTTGGACGAATTTGGAGAAAAAGTTTTTCAGCGGCTAAGAAAACGGTTAATTCACGAACAAAGCGGTAGCTTTGTATAGACCAGTTCCCGGACTGGGAAGTTTTAGTTATAACGCTAAGGCGAAGAAAAAAGGCACCCATCGAATGATGAGTGCCTCTTAAAAAATCTGTTGTTTGAGATTACTTCAAGTCGCTTACGCTTTCAGCAACCTTAACCTTGCCGTTCAAGATTTGCTTGCGGGCTGCTTGAACCTTGCTCCAAGTCTTGGAGTCGATGTTGCCCTTGGTTACAGAAACACCGTTGCCTTCAAGAGTGTAGACAGAGTGCTTGCCGCCTGGGAACTTGCCTTGGTATGCCTTTTCAGCGATACGTTCAACAGCAACGTCCAGACCCTTTAGAACTGAAGTCAGAACGAAGTTGCTCTTCTTGCCGTCCTTGGAAGTGTAGCTACCCAGGCTTGATTGGTCAACGTCAACACCGATGACCCAAACCTTCTTGGAAGCCTTGCGGTTCTTGTTGATGTCCTTGGCTTCAGTGAAGACCCCGTTACCAGCGTTGCCGGCTGCGTGGTAGATGATGTCCGCGCCGCTGGCGTACATTGATTGAGCGATTGACTTAGCCTTGTCAGTTGAAGTGAAGTTACCGATGTATTGGTCGTCAATTTTGATCTTCTTGCCCAAAGCCTTGGCACCTGCTTCAACACCTTGCTTAAAGCCGGCTTCGAACAGTTCCAGGGTTGCTGACTTGGCACCACCAATGTAACCTACGTGGTTGGTCTTGGTAGTGTAAGCAGCAGCGATACCTGCCAGGTATGATGCCTGGTTGCTTTCGAAGGTAACTGAAGCAACGTTCTTTTGGCCGCTGATCACGTCGTCGATGATCACGAAGTTCTTCTTAGGGTTCTTCTTGGCAGCGGACTTGATAGCGCTGGTCAGTTGGTAGCCGACACCGAAGATGGTTTCAAAGCCGGAGCTGGCAGCTTCATTGGCGTTAGGAGTAAAGTCGGCGGCTGATGAAGATTCAAAGTATTGGTAGCCACCCTTGCCTTGCTTCAGACCGTGCTTCTTACCGAAGGCCTTGAAACCATTCCAGGCAGCTTCGTTGAAGGAGTGGTCGTCAATGGCGTTGTTGTCAGTGATAAGCGCGATGCTGTGCTTGGTGGTCTTAGTACCAGTTGAAGATGATGACTTCTTGCCTTGGCAGGCAGTCAACAGAACTGAAACTGAAACAGCAGCAGTAGCGATGGTTGCTAACTTTTTAAATTTAGAAACAGACACGTGATTTCCTCCGTTACAACACGAATATTTGTGTGACAATCGCGAAAAGATGTTTATTTTTACCTTAGTTTATTATAGTGTAAAAACAGAAAAAAGCAACAATATAAGCGAAATTCCGAACTGTTTTTTGACAGCGGTTAACAAAAAAAGCAAAACCTGGCTCTCGCAGGCTTTGCTTTCGCGGTTTATTTGAGATTGAATTTAACCGTATTGTCGTTCCAAATTGAGGTTTTGTATTGCAGCTGCAGCTTTTTGGCAGAAGTTTTTGCTTCGCCAACCAAATTTCCTGAAACTGAAGCGCCCTTGTCCAAGGAGCCGGCGTCCAGAGTGTTGTCAACATCCGTGTCAATTGCGTCGAGGTCGGTGTTGTTGCCGTCCGCGTTCAGCTTGAAGTCAAACGGATTGTAGTCCTGGCTTTCATCGGTGTGGTTGGTAATCGTAATATTGATGATCACGAACTGCTTTCCGTTGTCAGGCCGGTTATATTCGCTGCCTTGACTGAACTTGACGCTGTTGACTTTGATTTCATATCCCTTGTAAGATGCCTTTTGGCCGACTGAGTAAACCTTGCTCAAAGGGTTAGCTTCAGCTTTTTTCTTAGAGCTGGTCTGGGACTTGGCGGCTGAGTCAGAGCTGCTGTCGCTATCGCTTGACCCGCCAAAGGCCCCGCTTCCGAGGAAAACGACAACCAGCACGACTAGCAGCCAGAACCACCAGCGCTTATAGAACTTCTTCTTTTGTACGTACACATTCCCATTCTCATCTTTGATTTGCTTTGCCATGATTCCTATTCCTTCAAATTTTTTACTCTCACATAAACCAGCGACAGTTTAAGTGTAGACTTTTAAAGAGAAGGATTGGTGGGCAGGCAGCCCACTAATGGCCAAAAGATGAAATTGCTACCGATAAAGCGGCTAAAGCCGTGGTCAAAACCGTGGCCACGAGCAGGTAGCTGATGATGATCCCGCAGGCCCGGGTAAATTTGGACTTGGATGAATGGAAAAGGCACATGCTCTTGATATTGCGGTAGTTGCAGGCAAAAAGGATGATCAAGAAAAGAACCATGAAAAAGGACAGGCGGAGCAGGAAACTGTCAACCGCTGAGTCGCTCTTGGCGTCCATACTAAAGGAAATAAACAGCATCAATAAGTAGCCGCAACCGGCTGTAAGCATGCGGGCGGGCTGATGGCTGCGGAAGCCTGGCAAAAGCCAGCTGGACCGGCCTAAGCCAGTAATCGCATCCTTGAATTCCCGGGCACTTTGGTAGCGTTTCTGGCTGTTGATGTGGGTAGCTTTTTCAATGATTTCCCGTTCTGGTCCTTTATAAAGGCGGACGCTGGGCAGGTAGCCAGTATAAAGGACGTTCATCAGCACACCGACTGCATAGAAGTCACTGGCTGGCCCGCTCTGGCTGAAGCCGAACTGTTCTGGGGCCGCGTAGCCCACTGACCCCAGGATGCGGGTGTCGCGGTCAGCGTCTTCCTGCATGTTCCGGGCGATATCGAAGTCGGCCAGGATCAGCTTTTGGCCATCATAAAAAATATTCTCCGGCTTGATGTCCCGGTGAATGATCGGCGGTGTCTGCTGGTGCAGGACCGCGAGGACGTCCAGCAGCTGGCAGATTAAGTCGTGGATCTGGGCAGAAGTGAGCTTGTGGGTCTCTAAGTACTGGTCGAGACGGGGAGAGTCGATGTATTCTTCGATGACGGTCAGGCGGTCGCTTTTTTCCAGGCAGACAATCTTGGGAATCGCGGTGTCCAGCTCAGCCAGCTGTTCATATAAAGGAGCGTACTCTAAAGGAAGGACTCGCTCGATGTAAGGGGTCGGGACCAGCTTTTCAACTTTGAAAATTGCCTTGTCGTCCGTTATTTTAATGGGGACGGGATTAACGTAATCGCTTATTTTTCCTTGCTTCATCTATAAAATCTTTCTGCCATAATGGTAACAATGGGGGTAAAAATGGAAACTGAAAAATTACTCGCTGCTTTGAAAGCAGATCATATTTCTAATGTACTAGATCAAGTGGCTGATTACAATTTTGCCGGCTATTTGAACAAGCTGATCGAAGATAAGGGGGTCAAGAAAAGCGAGCTTTTCAACGAGGCTATGATCGAACGCAGCTATGGCTATCAAATTTTGAAGGGGCGGCGCCTGCCAGCAAGGAATAAGGTTTTGTCCCTGGCCCTCAGCTTGAAATTATCTCTGGCTGAAACCAACCGCCTTCTGTCTTTAAGCGATAACGGGGCACTTTACGCCAACGTAAAACGGGACGCGGTCTTGATCTACTGTTTGGTTAGGGGGATGTCGGTGATCGATACTGACCAGCAGCTGGCAAATTACGGCTATCAGAGCTTGAACGAAGAAGAATAATAGAGTAGGATGGCGGATATTAGTTGTTAGTGGAGGAAAGCAATGAATAGCTTGTTTTGGGTAAATTTGTTAATCGGCTGCGGGATGCTGCTGAGCGGTTTTAAGCAATTGCCGGTGACTTTCAGCTGGCGGAAATTGGCAGTGATTTTTCTGGCAAGCGGGAGTCTGCTCTTGGTTGAAGGGATGCTGGTCAGAAAGGTGTTTGAAACGGCGCAGGTACTTTTTGTGATTGCGGTTCTCTATTTGCTGCTGGGTCTTGCTGGCCTGGTCATGATGTTTGCCAAAAAGGACTGGCAAGCTTTCACCAGCGAAGATTGGCGCGATTTCGCGGCCGTCTTGATTATCAGTGCCTTGCTGGCCTTCTACTTTTTGCGGGATGCTGCTTTTAATTTATCCAGCATGCTGCTGCCAGAAGCAATGTTTCTTGCTGGCCTGCTCCTGGTCTCTTGGGCCGTTAAAGCCGGGAAAAACGCCTGATACGCAAAAAAATCTCTGAGCTCCTGCTCAGAGATTTTTGTTTTTTTTACTTACTTGCTTGGGTGGCTTGGTACGGAAATCTTGCCGGCCAGAATCTGGCTACGGGCAGTTTGTGCCTGCTCCCAAACTGAGTCAGCCACGTAGCCCCGGGTCAGGTAAACACCGTTGTGCTTCAAGCCGTAAACCAGCTGCTTGCCGCCTGGGAACTTGCCCTTGGCTGCCTTGGTAGCGATGTCCTTGACTGCCACGTTGACCCCGGTCATTACGCTGGTCAGGCAGAGGTTGGACTTCTTGCCGTCCTTGGACTTGTACTTGCCCAGGCTGGACTGGTCAGAGTCGACCCCGATGACCCAGACCTTCTTGCTGGAGTTGGCAGCCAGGCCTTCGTTGACGGACTTGGCTTCACTGAACAAGCCTTGGCCGGCTGAACCTGAAGCGTGGAAGATTACGTCCGCCTTCTTGGCAAACATAGCCTTGGCGATTGACTTTTCCTTGTCAGAAGCCGTAAATGAGCCGACGTATTGGTTCAAAATCGTGATCTTCTTGCCCATCTTCTTGGCCGTGTCCTGCACGCCCTTGGCAAAACCAGCATCAAATAAGTCGACGATGTCCCCGTGAACCCCGCCAATGAAGCCAACCACGTTGGTCTTGGTGGTCCGGGCCGCAACTACCCCGGCCATGTAGGAAGCATCCTGGGACTTGAAGTTGGCGGAAGCCACGTTCTTTTGCCCCTTGATCACGTCGTCAATGATGACGAAGTTCTTGTCAGTGTGCTTCTTGGCTGCTGAAGCAATCGCGCCCTTAAGTGAGTAGCCAACGCCGAAAATGGTCTTGTAGCCGGCCGCAACCGCCTGGTTGATGTTTGGCGTAAAGTCAGAAGCTGAACTTGATTCAAAGTATTGGTAGCCGTTGGTCCCCCGCTTTAAGCCTTGAGATTTGCCGTAAGCTACCATCCCTTCCCAGCCGGACTGGTTGAAGGAGTGGTCGTCAACCCCGGCGATGTCAGTGATCAAGGCCACGCTGGCTGAGCTCTTCTTGTTGGAGCCGCCGCCGTTTTGCTTGGCCCCTGAGCAGGCAGTCAGGGCAATCCCCGCTGCTAAAACAGTACCAGTAGCCAAAACTTGCTTGAATTTGAATTTCTTCACGATAAAATCCCCCTTAAGATTAACACGATTACGATCTTATCAATATTTGGTAGTTATGTCAAAAGGGCACCCACAAGATAAAGTGTTGATTTGACGGGATTCTCGTTTTTGCCAAAAAGCTCTCAAGATATATGGCTCTAAGCGGGAAGGGCATACTAGAAAAAAACAAAAAATTACCCGGATTTTCCAGGTAATTTTAAAAAAGTTAAAAGACATTTAGTAGTTTGCAAATTGCCAAGGCGATGTAGCCGGCCACGATCAAGGCCATCACGGTGAAGTGGCGGAGGCGGTTCATGACGAACATGCCGGCGAATTCCCGCAAAACCGCGTTGGGCAGGTAGTAAGGGCGGGTGTAAGAGCCGATCCCGTTGGCATCCAGCCCCGCCCTTTTCGCGTAGATGGCTGACCGGAAGACGTGGTAGTTGCTGGTAAAGAAGCAAGCCTTGAAGTTGTCATTGCCATAGTCGTTGTAGGCCACAATCTGAGAAAATTCCATGTTCTGCTCGGTATTTCTGGACTGGTCTTCCAGCAGGATCAGTTCCTTCGGGACCCCCCGCTTGATGGCGTAAGCGGCCATGGCTGCCGCTTCAGAAATTTTTTCATTCGGCCCCTGGCCGCCGGACATGATGAACTTGGGCAAGGGCTGGCCCTTTTCCTGCTGGTGGTAGGCAAACTGGGTGGCCCGGTTGATTCTGGCCGCCTGGATGTTGGAAATCTGGTCCCCATGGATCAGGCCCGCTCCCAAAACGATCAGGTAGTTCTGCTGGTAGCGGCGGGGAACAATCTGGTATAGCAGGAGGTTGACCAGGAAGTTGTACATGACGGCTGCCAGGTAGACCGCGACCGTCGGGAAAATGTCCAGGATGAGGCGCAGGCCGGTCGGCGTGCTGCGGGTGAAGTGGCCGATGAAAATGAAGACCCAGAGGCCCAGCATGGCCCCGGCCAGGATCAAGGTCAGGAGGTTGGGCAGGGTATGGCTCTCATGCTTCAAGACCACATAGGAGTTCCATAAAAGCAGGATCCAGGAGAAAGAGACGATGACGGCCACGGTTACTGCCAGGATCGCCAGGGCCCAGAGGTAGACCTTGCGGAAGCTGGGCAGGTTGGTGGCATAGACCAGGAAGGTGAACCAGGCCCCCAGCGAAGCGATGAAAAAGGTGAAAAAGACCCCGTTGATCAAGCGGCGCGGGTCGCTCAGCCAGGAGAAAATGAAGGTTACCGCGGCAATCGCCACCAAAATGGTAAAGTAGCTGAAAGCCCGGTTCTGGCTGAATAGAAATAGCAGTGTGTTTAATCCGGATGGCATTTTTTAGGTCCTCGTCCATATCGTTTAGAAAATTGGTCAAACTTTATTATAATAGAGGATAAGAATTTTTTTGAGACAACAAGGTGACAAACATGAAAAAAATTGGGCATTATCTCTTTTACTTGATCGAAATCGCAATCGTGTTCGCGCTGTACACGACCCTGCAGGAGTTTTACTTCTACCCGGACATCTTTGGCTTCGGGTCGGCTGAGGCCTTCATCCTGGCCCTCTCGACCGTCCTGGTCTTCTGGTTCAGCTTCTGGCTCTATAAGGGGCAGCTGGATGATGACAATGACTGGGGCTTCAGCCAGGACTTCCACTGGGATTGGCGGAAGCTGGCCACCGCAGTTGGGGGCTTCTTCTTGATGCAGCTGCTCTACATTCTCTTGATGAACTTGATCGGCGGCGGGGTCTCAGTCAACCAGCAGAACCTGGATGACCTCCAGCAGACGGCGGGCCCCACCTACAATATCATGGTGGTCTTAGTTGCCCCGGTTATGGAGGAAATCATCTTCAGAGGGATGTTCTTCAACCTCCTCTTTAACCATGCCGGCAAGGTCGCCAAGTGGGCGGGGATCCTGGTTTCCGGTTTCTTCTTTGCCTTTGCCCACAATCCCTTCTGGTCACCATATCTCCTGGTTTACTGGATGATGGGGTCAGTCCTGGCCTGGGTCTACATGACCACCAAGGACCTGCGCTACTCCATGGCCACTCACATCATGTGGAACATGCTCAGCATTTTAGGCTAGGCCAAAAGGAAAAATACAAGAATACAACAAAAAGAGAAAAAGAGAAATCTGTTTGGAGATACGAAAAGCAGCGAAGCTTGGCTTCGCTGCTTTTTAGTTTTGCGCTTCGTCTTTTCTGATATAGTGGTTGAGCATGATCGGTGAGAGAACCGTCGTCAAGATGATGACCAGAATCAAGCTGGAGTAAATGTCCTTTGGGAAAAGGTGGTGGGCAATCCCGATCTGGGCCACGATCAAGGCCACTTCCCCCCGGGAAACCATCCCGGCCCCGACAATGCTGCCTTCCAGCGGCTTAAGGCCGAAGATTTCTGATGAGTATTTGCCGGCCCAGTACTTGGACAGAACGCCTAGAACCGTCATGACCACGATGAAGAGGAAGTCCTGGCCGATGGAGGCAAAAGTCATCGACAGGCCGATGTTGACGAAGAAGGTTGGAATAAAGACTGAGTAGCCGATCGCGGAGACTGAGGAATTGACTTCTGCTTCCTGCTTGGTCTGCCGGATGGCCAGGCCGCCGAAGAAGGCCCCGACCACGGCACTCAAGCCGACTAATTCAGCGATGTAGGCCATGCCCAAAGACAGGATCAAAGAGGCGATGACCACAGAGTAGCTGACATTGATTTTTTCCGCCAGCTGCATGAACTTTGGCGCGATGAACTTGTAAACCAGCCAGACGAAGACGAAGTAGAGGGCTTCAAAGAGCAGGTTCAGGAAGAAGTTGTTGGTCAGTCCTGACTTGCCGCCTTCATGGCTGAAGGTGGTGAAGATGCTGAGGACGATCACCGCCAAAATGTCGTCGACTACCGCTGCCCCCAAAATTGCCGTCCCGGCCTTGGTCTGCAGCATCCCGGTCGCCCGCAGGACTTCCACGGAAATGGAGACGCTGGTGGCCGCGAAGATGATCCCGATGAAGAGGGCTTCCAGGAACTGCATCCCGAAGAGAAGGGAGGCCCCGCCGATAAAGAGGATAGGGAGGATAACCCCGACCGTGGCCACCGTGAAGCTGATCTTAAAGTACTTCTTCAGCAAGTCCAGGTCGCTTTCCATCCCGGCTAAAAACATCAGCATGATAACCCCGATGTCGGAGAAGAGAGTCATCGTTTCGTTAGGGTGGATCCAGCCCAAAAGAGCCGATCCCAGCAGGATCCCCGATAAGAGCTGGCCGATGACCGGAGGCCAGTTGAAGCGGGCAAAGACTTGCCCCAGCAAGGTTGTCATCAGCAAGACCAGTATCAGTTGTCCAATAAATTCCATATTGACCTCCGTTTCAAAAAAGGCTGGATAGCAAAAAACTCTCAAGAAAAAGCTTCTTGACCCAAAGAAGCAAATTCTTGAAAGTTTTGAAACTCCAACCTCTGAAAAATGTTATGTTAACTAATAATACTTTAGCAAAAAATTGGAGAAAAGACAAATTTTATTACGTTGGGGGGGAGAAAACTTGGCATTTCAATGCCGAGTTGAATCGCCACCTTTTTACCTTAGTATGTGAACGTTAGTTTGACATGTGATATAATATAAATAGCTAGAGAGCTGTAAATACTGAAAGGAGGTGCAACTCATATGACTAAATACGAATTCAGAAATGATGAGCCAGATATCATCCATGGGCGAGGCTACGTATACAACCTCAATTACCACATTGTCTGGTGTACCAAGTATCGCAACCAAGCCTTGGCTAATCCAATTATTGTCGATTCGCTCAAGGACAAGATCCTTCAGATCTGCCGTGAGAATGAGTATACGGTCAAGGCTCTGGAAATAATGCCAACTCACGTGCATATTCTGCTGTCTGCCAAACCCCAAGAGAGCGTGACAAATATCGTCAAGAAGCTCAAAGGCATTACGGCCAAGTGGCTTTTTGAAAAGTACCCAGAAA
>NZ_QOCY01000028.1:0-32566 GCF_024701915.1 Lactobacillus leichmannii
GATTCAAAGAAGGCAATCGGCATTGACAAGGGGCTTGCCACCCTGCTTTCCTGCAGCAGCGGCAATGAATATGGTAAAAATTTCAGCAAGCTTGCCAATGCCATCGTTGACAAATACGGCAAGCGAAACGCAAATCGCCAGCCATATATGAGTTTGCGCTGGCAGCTCAATCAGCAACTTGAGCAACTGGAGAAGGCAAACCAACCTTTGTCTAAGACTGCTTTGAGGAAGAAAATAAAACTGCTTGGCAAGCTCAAGAATCTGGAGCAGAACAATATCGGCAGAAAGTCGTATGACAAGAGCTACCGGTCAGCGCAAGAAACTGTCAGAAGCTTTATCAACCATGCGATAAACAGAATGATCGAGACAGAGCATCCGGCGGTCATTGCCAAGGAAGACTTGACGTTCGTAAAAGAAAAAGGCGTCAAATCAGATAACAGCAGATTCGCAAGAAAGATGCGCAAACGCTTGAATTCATGGACTAAGGGCCAACTGGATGAGCGCATTGTATATCTTTCAAGCAAGAATTCGATTGAAACTCATGATGTCAATCCAGCATATACTTCTCAGTACTGTCCGATCTGCGGGCAGCATTTTGAGGAAAGATACGGCAGTCATCATGAACTGACTAAATGCAAGAAATGCGGCGAGATGAATGCGAATATCGCCGCAGCCAAAAACATATTGAGTAGATTAACTGACGAAGAAATCACGCTTTACACGCCTTACAAGCGAGTTAAGGAGATTCTTGACAGTCGGATAAAAGAAGCATAAGGCAAGTAATACTACAAAGTTGAAGGCTCTAGCATGTAAGAGCAGTCAGCTTTAACGAGCTCAGTTCGGGGTATTAAAATCGCGGCTTGACTGCTTCGAGAATGCATCACGATATGCTTGCCGGCTTTTTAGTAGGCAAGATGCCTTTCCGACTGCCAGGCTAAAAGTTTTCAGTGGGGCAGATAAAAAGCTATTGGATGACGCTATCCGGCGTTATTTGACAGCCAACCGTACTCACTGACCTTAACTTCAAAAGGTTAAAAATCTGATTTCTTTTGCCAAGTTGAATCTACTCATAGATTTAACTAGAAAGGAATATCAGAAAAACTTACCAATATTGATGTGATTATCAAGATTTAGTAAGTTTTATGATTCGGAAATATGAAGCAGATTGTTGTGAAAGTTCTTGCGAATACGTTCCTGTTGCGATTGGCAAAATTAAGCTTTAAGCAATTGGGCTGAAAGTGAAATTAGCCCTTGACGGACAATCTTAGACCTAGTACAATAGTAGAAGTTGAGAACAAGAAGAAGCCCCCGCTTCTCGCCTAAGTTATTTAACCTCTGGGCAAATCGATATTTTCTGTTGATTTTAAAGGCGGGTGCTATATACCCGCTTTTTTCTTGTCCTCGAAATTAATATGGAGGTGAACAGTTATACCACAGAAACAAAACAACATGATCCTTAACGAAAACATCCGCGCTCGTGAAGTTCGGCTGATCAACGCTGAAGGTGAACAAGTTGGGGTCGTGTCAAGAAATGAAGCTCTGCGCCAAGCGAGCGATGCTGGCCTCGATCTGACTTTGATTTCACCAAACGCCAAGCCGCCTGTAGCAAAGATTCTTGATTATGGTAAGTACCGGTTCGAACAGCAGAAGAAGCTGAAGGAATCACGCAAGAATTCCAAGCAGGTCAGCGTTAAGGAAATCCGTTTGAGTCCGGCGATTGAAGGCAATGACTTCGAAACCAAGTTGAAGCATGCACGCAAGTTCTTAGAAAAAGAAGGCGCCAAAGTTCGTGTTTCGATTCGTTTCAGAGGCCGGGCAATCACGCACAAGGAATTAGGACAACAAGTGCTGGAAAAGATGGCCGAAGAAACTTCGGATATTGCTGTTGTAACCAGCCGGCCAAAGATGGAAGGCCGTCAAATGTTTTTGATGCTCAGTCCCAAGAGCGATAAAGACAAGAACAAACAATAGTTAATTGGAGGAATTTTACCATGCCAAAGATGAAAACCCACCGCGCTTCAGCTAAGCGTTTTAAGAGAACTGGTAACGGCGGTTTGAAGCGCCACCACGCCTTCACTGGCCACCGTTTCCACGGTAAGACCAAGAAGCAACGTCGTCATTTGAGAAAAGCCGCTATGGTTTCACGCAGCGACTTGAAGCGCATCAAGCAAATGCTTTCCCAAATGCGTTAATTTACTATTTTTTAATACACTAACGATATTAGGAGGATTTTCAGATGCCAAGAGTTAAAGGTGGTACCGTTACACGCGCACGTCGTAAGAAGGTTTTGAAGCTTGCCAAGGGTTACCGTGGCTTAAAGCACGTTCAATTTAAGGCTGCAAGCACTCAATTGTTCGTTTCATACAAGTACGCATTCCGCGACCGTAAGAAGCGCAAGAGCGAATTCAGAAGACTGTGGATCGCCCGGATCAACGCAGCTGCTCGTCAAAACGGCTTGTCATACTCAAAGATGATGCACGGCTTGAAGCTGGCTGGTGTTGACATGAACCGTAAGATGTTGGCTGACATTGCCTACAACGACGAAAAGACTTTTGCCGCTTTAGCAGAAACTGCTAAGAAGGCTTTGGCTTAATTCTTTGGAAGAAACGCATCTAGCTTGGCTAGGTGCGCTTTTTCTTTGTTAAATGCCGGCTTTCAGATATAATTAAGGAAGATGAAATTTAAGGAGGAAAACTCAGACATGAGTGAAGAAATTCGCTGCATCGGCTGCGGCGCGGCTCTGCAGAGCCAGGACAAGCAGCTGCCAGGCTACCTGCCGGCCAGTGCCCTGGCCAAGGTGGAAAATGGTGAAAGAGACGAAGTCTACTGCCAGCGCTGCTTCCGCTTGCGCCACTACAACGAGATCATGCCGGTCTCCCTGGACAATGATGACTTTTTAGCACTTCTGAACACCATGGCGGAAAAGAAGGCCTTGATCGTCAACGTGGTGGACCTGTTTGACTTCTCCAACTCGCTGATTTCTTCTTTGAAGCGCTTTGTCGGCACAAATGACTTTATCCTGGTCGGCAACAAGCTGGACCTCTTCCCGAAGAACTCCAAGGAAAGCAAGATCAAGGACTGGATGCGGCAGGAAGCCAACCGGATGGGCCTCTACCCAAAGGACATCTTCCTGATCTCCGCGGCCAAGAAGAAGAACCTGGACACTTTGATCGACTACTTGAACAAGCACAGCCAGGACCAGGACGTCTACTTCGTCGGCACGACCAATGTCGGCAAGTCGACCTTGATCAACGCCATTATCGATGAAATGGGGGACGTCCAGGACTTGATCACCACTTCCCGCTTCCCTGGGACCACTTTGGACCAGATCGAAATTCCCCTGGACAACGGCCACTTCTTGGTCGACACCCCAGGGATCTTGACCGACAAGCAGCTGGCCAGCCGGCTGGACCCGAAGGACCTGGACCTGGCTTCTCCAAAGAAGCCACTTAAGCCTGCCACTTATCAGCTTTTGCCAGGCAATACCATCTTCTTGGCCGGCCTGGGGAGAATTGACTACCTGAAGGGGCCGTCAACCAGCTTTACTATCTATGCTGCCCGGGGCATGTACATCCACCGGACTAAGACGGAGAAGGCTGACGAATTTTACCAAAAGCATGTGGGCGAATTGCTGTCTCCGCCAGGGCCAAACAGCGACCTGCCGCCGCTTAAAGGGCAGGAGTACTCCATCAAGTACCGCAGCGATGTATTGTTTGCCGGGGTAGGCTTCATCACTGTGCCGGAAGGCTGCGTGATCAAGGCCTACACGCCGGGCGGAATCGGCTTGGGAACCAGAAGAGCTTTGATTTAGAGGTTGTAACATGGATTCATTGGTAGATTTCAGTAAAGAAACGCAAGTAAAAGTGCAGACGGCTGAGAGCCAGCGGAAAGGCAAGCAGATCGGCATCATGGGCGGCACCTTTAACCCGGTGCACATGGCCCATTTGGTCGCCGCTGAACAGGCCATGACCAAGCTGCACCTGGATGAAGTCTGGTTCATTCTGGACAATATTCCCCCGCATAAGGACGCTCCCTTAAACGTGTCTGCCCGCGACCGGGCCACCATGCTGGATTTGGCTACCCGGGACAATCCCCGTTTCAGGGTTAAGCTGCTGGAACTCTTCAGAGGCGGCGTTTCTTACACGATTGATACCATGCGCTATTTAACCAAGAAGGCGCCGGAAAACACCTACTACTTGATCATGGGCAGCGACCAGGTCAACAGCTTCCACAAGTGGAAGAATGCTGAGGAACTGGCCAAGTTAGCTACCTTGGTCGGTATCCGCCGGCCGGGCTACCCGCAAGATCCGCAATATTCCATGATCTGGGTTGATGCTCCGGACATCCGACTCAGCTCAACTGCTATCCGCCAGGCTGTCTCAACCGGAACCTCAATCCGTTACCTGGTCCCGGACAAGGTCCGCGAATATATTGAAGAAAAGGGGCTTTACCGTGACTGATCCAGTTTTTAAGGAAACATATTCCCCCTTGTCCAGCAGTGAATTGGTGGCCAAGGAGAAGAGCATGATGGATGAAAAACGCTTTGCCCACTGCGTCCGCGTCAGTGAAACGGCCCGGACCCTAGCCAAATTGAACGGCTATGACGAAGACAAGGCGGCTTTGGCTGGTTTTGTCCACGACTATGCCAAGCAGATTCCAGTTGAAGAATACATCAAGGTCATCAAGGAAGAAGGCTTTGATCCGGATCTTTTGAACTGGAACCGGGCTATCTGGCACGGGATCGTGGGCAGCTGGTTCATTAAGCGCGACCTCGGCATCACCGACCCGGAAATTTTAACCGCTGTCTACCGGCACACCACCGGGGACGTGGAAATGACCACCCTGGACCAGATCGTCTTCGTGGCTGACTATATTGAGCCGGGCCGGACTTTTGCCGGCGTTGAAGAGGCCAGAAAGACCAGCTACGCGGATTTAGCTTCCGGGGTTGGCTATGAACTGGCTCACACTCTGGCCTTTTTAGTCCAAAAGAGAAGCAAGATCTACCCAAGAACTCTGGCTGCTTACAATGTCTGGGCAGCTGAGTAATAACAGATAAATTAAGAGTAACTAAACATTAGGAGAAAAATTTGAAGAGCGAAGAATTACTTGACTTAGTTTTAAACGCAATCAGCGAACGGCACGGGGAAGACACCGAAGCCTACGACATGCGCGGCATCAGCATCCTGGCTGACTACTTCGTGGCCACCAGCGCCACTTCCAGCCGCCAGCTGCACGCCATTGCCAACAGCATCATCGAAGCCTGTCACGAAGCTAATTTCTACGACTACCGGGTTGAAGGCAATCATGACTCAGAATGGCTCCTGGTTGACCTGGGCGACGTCGTTGTCAACATCTTCTCAGAAGATGCCCGGGCCTTCTACAACCTGGAAAAGCTCTGGGCTGACGGCAAGCGCGTGGAAATCGAGGAAGACTAGGCAATGAGCGTTGTCGGGATTGTAGCTGAATATAACCCTTTCCACAGCGGCCATGAATTCCTGATGAACCAGGCCCGCTTGATCGCCGGTGATGACCCCATTATCGCGGTCATGTCCGGCAATTACGTGCAAAGAGGGGAAATGGCCATCCTGGACAAGTGGTCCAGGGCCCGCAGCGCCATTGAGGCTGGGGCTGACCTGGTCTTTGAGCTGCCTTTTTCCTATGCTGTCCAAGCTGCCGACATGTTCGCCACCGGCGGGGTCGACCTCTTAACCCGTCTGGGGGCCAAGAACCTGGTCTTTGGGGTCGAAGACGCCAACTTGAATTTTGAATATTTCGGCGACCGGATCTCCAAGATCCCCCGGCAAAGGCAGGAATTCGCCGACTACAGCCAGACTTATTCCACCCAGTACAACCAGATGGTGGCCCGGGAAGTCGGCCATGAAGTCAGTGAGCCCAACGCGATTTTGGGCCTGGCTTATGCCGTGGCTAATGCCAATCTGGGCTCGCCTTTAAAGCTCAGCCCGGTCAACCGGGTTGGGGCCGGCCATGATGACATCCTGCAAAGAGAAGCAGCTGTCCAAAGTGCCAGCGCTATCCGCAACCTCCTTTTAAACGGGGCCGAGCGCTCAGAACTGGAGCAATGGCTGCCAAAAGGGGAAATTGCCGCTTTTGACCAGGAAAAGGTTCTGCCCAACTGGGAACTGCTCTTCCCGTTTCTGAAATACCGGCTGGAATCAGCCTCAATCAAGGAATTGCAGCAGATCTACCAGATGAGCGAGGGCCTGGAATACAAGTTCAAGGCAGAAATCCACCTGGCTAAAAATTTCGCTGACTTCCTCCGCCGGGTCAAGTCCAAGCGCTACACCTATTCAAGGTTAAGAAGACTGAGTCTTTATACTCTTTTGAACGTGACTGAAGCCGATGTCTTAAACAGCTATGACCATGTTTCCACCATGCTTCTGGCTTACAGCAAGCGGGGACGGAAATATTTGAAGCAGCAGCGGAAAGACTTTGAGATCGATATCGTTTCCAAAGTGGACCGCAAGAATGCCCAAGAAGGGACCCTGGGCCTGCAGGTCAGGGTTGACCGTTTATTTGAACAGATTGTTGGCGCTGACCAGAACTTTGGCCGGCGGCCACTCGAGGTAAATTAATGCTAGAACTTTCAATTTTCCAAATCAAGAACAGCCGGGAGCCATTGACCCAGATCTCAGCTGATTTGACTTTTGCTGATGGCTTTTACCAGCGGGCCAAGGACCTGGTCTATGAGGTAAAAAGCGCCCACGTGGAAGGGCAGCTCTTTTATGACGAACCCTTCGTGACTGGCAATTTCCAAGTGGAAGCCGACCTCTTGGTTCCGTCCTCCCGCAGCCTGGAAGCAGTTCCTTTGAAGCAGAAATTCAGCTTCGTGGAAAATTATTCCGACCATGAACCGACCCAGGAAGAAAAGGAACTGGGCTTGATGATCATTCCGCTGGACGATGACCGCATTGACGTGCAGACGGCCGTGGAAGACAACATGCTCTTGAATATTCCAAGCACGGTTTTGACCAAGGAAGAAGCTGAAGAAGACCTGTACCCAGAAGGGCAGGGCTGGGAAGTCATGTCTGAACAAGACTTCGCCGGCCAGAAGAAGGACCAGGTCAACCCGGCCTTTGCCCAGCTGCAGGGTCTTTTGGACAAGATGCAGGCTGAAGAAGACAAAGATAAAGCCGAAGACGAAGAGAAATGATCTTCCTTAAAAACAAGTCTTTTTCCAGAGAAAATTAATCTGGCGGAGGACTTGTTTTTCTTTGGGACTTGTTAAAAAGCTGATTTTGGGCTATCCTAGAATTATTAAAATATACTTTAAGATTATACTTGGATTCAGCGGACCCAAATTAAATCGATAGGATATGAGGGGATAAAAACATGCCGAAAATTTTAATTGTTGAAGACGAAAAGAACCTGGCTCGTTTCGTCGAACTCGAACTCCAGCACGAAGGATATGAGACCGTAGTGGAAAACAACGGCCGCAAGGCTTTGGACCGCGCTTTGAGCGAAGACTTTGACGCGATCTTGCTGGATTTGATGCTGCCAGACTTGAACGGTTTGGAAATTGCCCGACGGGTACGGCAGAGCAAGACCACGCCAATTATCATGATGACGGCCCGTGACTCCGTGATTGACCGGGTATCAGGCCTGGACCACGGGGCTGACGACTACATCGTCAAGCCATTTGCTATTGAAGAACTCCTGGCCCGCTTGCGCGCTGTCTTGCGCCGGGTCAAGATCGAAAAGGACGCCTCAAAGGACAAGCTGCCGCGGCAAAAGGTTGTCAAGTTCAAGGACTTGACCATCGAAACCGCCAACCGGATCGTCCACCGGGGCGACGGCAAGACCGTTGACTTGACCAAGCGGGAATACAACCTGCTCATGACCTTGATCGAAAACAAGAACAATGTTGTTGGCCGAGACCAGCTCTTGAACAAGATCTGGGGACCGGAATCAAACATCGAAACTAACGTTGTCGAAGTTTACGTCCGTTACCTCCGCAACAAGATCGACATCCCTGGCCAGCCATCTTACATCAAGACGGTGCGCGGAACCGGCTACATGGTCAGAGACGAGGAAGACAATGCTTAAGCAAAACGCCGCTAGCGGCAAGAAGGGGACCAGACACGTTTCACTGATCGTGAGATGGGTCAGCATCGTCGCGATGACGATCATGGTCTCCTTTCTTGTTTTCTCAGCTGTCGTCTACAATACGGTCAAGCAGGAAGCCCTGAGCCAGCAAAAGGATACGTCTAACGAAGTTGTCAACGTCCTCCGCAAGCGTCTAATCGGCATCGATGATGAACTGGAGATCACCAACGTGGTCCAGCAACTATCACCGAACACCAGACGGATTTTAACGGGCAGGCCGGCTCTGTCAGAAAATGACAACAGCAACAGCAGCGTTTTTGGCGACTCGGTCTTAAGCACCGTGACCAACCCTGACATGACCGTGGCGATCTATAATCTCCGCAATGAGATCGTCTTCCACAACGGCGATAGCGCCCCTAAACTGGTCAAGTTCACCAGTGAGAGCAAGAGTGTGGTCAAGGAAGGCAAGGATGGGCAAAGTTCTCTTTATGTCTACCGGAAGGTCAGAAACCGGAAGAGCCATAAATTGACTGGCTACATTGTCGTCAAGAACCAGATGACCGGCTACAACCGCTTGATTTCCCGGACATTGAAGGCCATGCTCTGGCTCTCAATCCTAGGGATCGGCCTGGCGATTGTAATTTCCTACCTGGTTGTCCGCAGCGTCGTCAGACCAATCAACAAGATGTCCAAGGTGGCCAGGGAAGTCAACGCCGACCCGAACAGTACGGCCAGAATTCCCGAGCTGCACAGAAACGACGAACTGGAAGAGTTGGCCCTGTCTTTCAACATGATGCTGGACTGGATGCAGAAGTATATCGAGCAGCAGAAGCAGTTCGTCTCTGATGTCTCCCACGAATTGAGGACGCCTGTAGCGGTCATTGAAGGCCATCTGAGCATGCTTAAGCGCTGGGGCAAGGATGACCCGCAGGTCCTGGAAGAATCCATTGACGCCTCGATTTCAGAGGCTGAGCGTATGAAGCACTTGATCCAGGAAATGCTGGACCTGACCCGGGCTGAACAGATCAGTGTCCACTACCCGAATGCCATCGCTGAACCGATGGAAGTCTTGACCCGGGTAGTCGGGGACATGGGCATGGTTCACCCGGACTTCAAGATCTCTCTGGAAGTTGAGGACCTGGATCCGGATACTAAGATTCAGATCTTCCAGGGCCACCTGGAACAGATTTTGATCATCTTGATCGACAACGGGATCAAGTACTCAACCGACCGCAAGGAAATTGCCGTGGCTGCCGGCCAGTCTGGCCAGGAAATGCAGATCGTGGTCCAAGACTACGGGGAAGGGATTTCCGATGAGGACAAGAAGAAGATCTTCAACCGCTTCTACCGGGTCGACAAGGCCAGAACCCGGGAAAAGGGCGGCAACGGCCTGGGCCTGTCAATTGCCCAGAAGCTGGTGGAATCCTACCACGGGACCATTGACGTTGAATCAGTCTTAGGGCAGGGGAGCCAGTTCAGAATCACCTTCCCGGTCTTGACTGATGAAGAAGTCAAAGAATTGGAAAGCCGGGAAGAGCAAAAGCAAGCTGGAACTGAGAATCCAAAGCAAGATCCGATAATTTAACAGAATTTAGAGCAAAGTAAAAGCCGCTTTTCAGCGGCTTTTACTTTTTTCTTTTGTTTATTATCTTCTTTGTTTTTTCTTTGGAAGATTACTTCCGCTTCTGCTTGCCCTGGTTGCGCTTGCGCAGGTCGCCGGACTTCGGCTGGCTGGTTGGCTTTTGTTCAGGGGCTGGCTTTAAGATCTGGTCAAGCTTGGCTTGGGTAACGACTTCCACGATCGGACTGTCTTCCAGTTCCTTGGAAACCCGCTTCTTGGCCCGCGGCTGCACGATGAAGGTGGTGATCAGCTGCTGGATGACCATGACCAGGTTACCGACTGCCCAGTAAAGGGCCAGGGCGCCGGAGAAGGACATGGAGAAGAAGAAGGTCATGATCGGGTTCATCAGCATGGTGGCCTGCATGGTCTTCTTTTGCTCTTCAGGGATGCCGATCATGGCCACGTAGCTTTGAATCAAGGCAAAAACAGTGGCGATGATGGCCAGGACCATGGACTTGCTGGACAGGGAAATGCCGAAGAAGGTGGACTTGGCCAGGGCGTTTGAGTAAGCCACGGCCTGGTAGATCCCGATCATGATTGGCATTTGGATCAAGAGGGGCAGGCAGCCCATCCCGCCAGTCATGGAGACATTGTTCTTGGAATAGATCTCTCTTTGCAGACCGGTCAAGGCCATCTGCTGGTCAGGAGTCAACCCTGGCGTCTTCATGGCCTTTTGCAAAAGCTGCATTTGCGGCTGCAGAAGGTGCATCTTTTCTTGCTGCAGGGTAGCCTTGTGCTGCTGGCTCAGCATGAGCGGCATCAAGATCACTCTGACGACCAAAGTGATGATGACGATGGCCCAGCCGGCCCCGCTGGCTCCGCCGATGGCGTGGGCGATGTTGACGGTGATATGCTGCAAAGGCAGGCCGATCCATTCATAGATCCAGTAGTAAGGACCACTGGTCGGGGCCTTTAAGCTGCCGTTTTTGCTGGTCTGGCTGGCGCAGGCCGTAAGGAAAAGCGGCAAGAGCACCAGCAGGCTGACAGGTAATAAACGTTTTTTGATTTTTTTCATTAAATAGTTTCTCTCCAAATTCTTATGATCTGTCTAATATAATACATGAAAAGAATGCATTTGTTCCATTTCAGGCAGAACTTTTGTGTCCAAACGTGAAATTTGGGCATATGGCGCCGCGTTTGGCAACTCAGCTTTAAACTTGACCAGATCAGTTGGCGTCCCTTGAATGACAATGGTGACCGTCCCGTCAGGGTTGTTTCTCACGCTGCCTGGCAGTTTCATCTTCTGAGCCAGCATCTGCACGCTCCAGCGAAAGCCCACGCCCTGGACGACTCCATGCACTAATAGTTCCCATGTTTGCATTTTGACTACCTTCTTTATTTTTTGCAAAAAATCATTAAAATAGTATTTCTAAGGAGTATTTTATCATGCAAGAAAGAACATCTGTCAACAATCCGCAAATTAAGGCCATCGGCAAGCTGCAGCAGAAGAAATACCGTGAAGAAAGCGGCTATTACTTGATCGAAGGCTTCCACCTAGTTGAAGAAGCCTTAAAAGCAAGCGTCAAGTACCGGGAAATCCTGGCTACTGAAGCAGCCCTAAGCCGCTTGGCGCAACTGGGCCTGGCTTATGATGAGGGCAAGCTGATCAAGATCAGCCAAAGCGTGGCCAGTCACCTCAGCAGCACCAAGAATTCCCAGGATATCTTTATGACCGTCAAGATCAACCAGTCTGAGCATTTTTTCTTCAGCTACGGCAAGTGGGTCCTCTTAGATGACCTGGCTGACCCGGGCAATGTCGGCACCATCATCCGGACGGCTGACGCGGCTGGCTTTGACGGGGTGATCCTGTCAAACAAGACGGTTGACCTCTACAACCCAAAGGTCCAGCGGTCCATGCAGGGGAGCCAGTTCCACTTGAACTTGATCAAGGCTGACCTGCCAGACGCCATTGCCAGCTTGAAGGCCGCGGATATTCCAGTTTACGCCAGCCTTTTGGATCCAGCCGCTAAACAATTGGGCGACTTTGCCCCAGTAGCCCAGGTTGCTTTGATCATCGGCAATGAGGCGCACGGGGTAAGCCCGGAAATCGCGGCTCTGGCTGACGAGAAGCTCTACATCCCGATCAAGGGCCGGGCTGAATCCTTGAACGCCGCTGTTGCTGCCGGGATCATGATCTACCACTTCAGCTAGGAAAAGGCTTTTTGCTTGTTTTTCGTAAGTAAAGTGTGCTTAAATAATTAACATGGAAACTAATTTGAGGAGGATTTCTCTATGACAGAATTAGCTAAACAGGACGAGCCATGCTGTAAAAACGCTGAAAACTACGAAATGTGTGCCCGCTTCGTCAAGGCCTTTGAGATCATCGGCAAGAAGTGGAACGGCTTGATCATCAGCTCCTTGTGCGACACCAAGGCCATGCGCTTCCGGGACCTGGCCCACGCGGTCGGTGCCTGCTCTGACCGGGTTCTGGTCGAACGCCTCCGGGAGCTGGAAGCTGACGGGATTGTCAAGCGGTCCAAGGATGCGGAAAAGAAGATCGTCCTTTACACTTTGACGCCAAAAGGGGCCAAATTAAAGCCGGTCTTCAACCAGGTTCATATCTGGGCTGACAAGTGGTCGTAAAAAACGACTTGCATTTAAGCAAGTTTTAGCCTATGATTTTAATTAATTACTAAGAACAAGACTAGTAGCAAGTCCGGTCTTTGACAGGGAGGTTTCTTGGCAACTGAAAGGAAACCAAAGAGCGGCTTGCGAATTTCATCTTGCGAGTAGGATCTAATCAATTCCGGCTGCCACCGTTATCGGTATAGAGCGTAGGCCTTTTTGGGCCTAAACTAGGGTGGTACCGCGAAGCTTCGTCCCTTTTGGGGGGCGGAGTTTTTTGTTGAAAGGAATAAGCAAATGGATTTATTTGATCGATTGAAGGACCTGCGGGAGCAGGGGCTTGCTGAAATCAAGGAAGCAGAAAGCGAAAAGAGCCTGAATGACGTCCGGGTCAAGCTGGTCGGCAAGAAGGGGGAACTGACGCAAATTCTGCACCAGATGAAGGACGTTGCTCCGGAAAAGCGGCGGGAAGTCGGCCAGAAGGTCAACGAACTCCGCGACCTCTTTAATGAAAAGCTGGCTTCTGCCAAGGATAACTTGATCGAAAAGGCCATTGAGGCCCGCCTGGAAGCTGAAAAGATTGACGTGACCCTGCCAGGGCGCAGAAAGCATGTTGGCTCCAAGCACCCGATCAGAATCATTCAAGACGACCTGGAACGTTTCTTCATCGGCATGAGCTACCAAGTTGTCCAAGGCCCGGAAATCGAAAGCGAACACTACAACTTCGAAATGCTGAATCTGCCTAAGGACCACCCGGCCCGGGACATGCAGGCTACTTTCTACGTTGACGCTGACCACCTGCTGCGGAGCCAGACTTCACCAGTTCAAGCCCGGACCATGGAAAAGCATGACTTCGATAAAGGGGACCTCAAGATGATCTCCCCAGGCAAGGTTTACAGAAGAGACGATGACGACGCCACCCACTCCCACCAGTTCATGCAGATGGAAGGGCTGGTTGTCGGCAAGAACATCTCCTTGAGTGACCTTAAGGGGACCTTGGAACTGGTGGCCAAGCACGAATTCGGCCAGGACCGGGAAACCCGCCTGCGGCCAAGCTACTTCCCATTTACTGAACCATCAGTTGAAATGGACGTTTCCTGCTTTGAATGCGGCGGCAAGGGCTGCGCGATCTGCAAGAACACCGGCTGGATCGAAGTTCTGGGTGCCGGGATCGTTCACCCGAATGTTTTGTCTGCCGCTGGCATTGACCCAAGCGTCTACTCCGGCTTTGCCTTTGGCCTGGGCCTGGACCGCTTCGCCATCTTGAAGTATGGTATTGACGACATCCGCGACTTTTACAGTGACGACGTGCGCTTCTTGCAACAATTCCGTCAGGAGGAAGATTAATGTTAGTTTCTTACAATTGGTTGAAAGATTTCTTGAACATGGACGGCGTAGACCCTTACGCCTTGGCTGAAAAACTGACTCGGTCCGGGGTTGAAATCGCCTCAACGGTTCACCCGGAAGACGGCTTGAGCAAGCTGGTCGTGGGCCATATTTTGACCTGCGAAAAGATCGAAGGGACCCACCTCAACAAGACTACGGTCGACGTTGGTGAAGATGAAGCCCGCCAGATCGTCTGCGGGGCACCTAACGTGGCTGCTGGCCAGGACGTGATCGTGGCCCTGCCCGGGGCCCATTTGCCAGGCGGGATCAAGATCAAGAAGGGCAAGCTGCGCGGGATTGAATCCAATGGGATGATCTGCGGCCTGCAAGAACTCGGCTTCAGC
The DNA here is from genome assembly GCF_024701915.1 of Lactobacillus leichmannii. Classification (NCBI taxonomy): domain Bacteria; kingdom Bacillati; phylum Bacillota; class Bacilli; order Lactobacillales; family Lactobacillaceae; genus Lactobacillus; species Lactobacillus leichmannii. The sequence continues at coordinate 13,981 of NZ_QOCY01000028.1, forward strand.
GACTCAGTTGTTCCGCCGAAGTACGCCGACGGCATCTGGGTCTTCCATGATCCGGACCTTAAGCCTGGTGACTCTGTCTTTGCAGCCTTGGGCATGGACGACTACGTTTTGGACTTCGACATTACCCCAAACCGGGCCGACACTTCCTCAATGGAAGGGGCAGCTTATGAAGTTGGTGCCTTGATTGACCAGAAGCCAAAGATCGAAGACGTTGTCCTTAAAGAAGACGGGGCAGACTGGACTGGTGACTTTACTGCCGTTGCTGATGAAAAGATCGCGCCGAAGTACTACTTGAGAAAGCTGACCGGGGTCAAGATCGCTGAAAGTCCCCTTTGGCTGCAGGTCCGCCTGTGGAATGCCGGCATCCGCCCAATCAACAATGTGGTTGACGCGACCAACTATGTCATGCTCTTGACTGGCCAGCCAATGCACGCTTACGACGCCAAGCTTTTTGACAAGACCAAGAAGATCGAGGTCCGCTTGGCCAAGGAAGGCGAAAAGCTGCAGCTCTTGAATGAAAAAGAAATCGACCTGGACCCGCAAGACATCGTGATCACTGATGGTGAGCAGGCAGTCGGCTTAGCTGGCGTGATGGGCGGCTTGAACAGCGAAGTAACTGAAGAAACTACTGATGTGATCCTGGAAGCTGCTGTCTTTGACCCGGCCTTGACCAGAAAGGCAGCTCTGCGCCACGACAACCGGACTGACGCTTCTGCTTTGTTTGAAAAGGGGATCAACTGGGACAACACCCAAAAGGCCCTGGACATCTGCGCCTTGATCTTGCGGGCAAATGCCGGCGCCACTGTCTTAGCTGGTGAAATCAAGGCCAGCGACCTGGACAAGGAAGCAGTTGTTATTACGACCACTGCTTCCCGGACCAACAAGATCCTGGGCACTGACCTGTCCATGGACGAAATCGTCAAGATCCTGGGCAAGCTGAACTTCCCGGTTGCAGTAAATGGCGACGAATACACGGTAACTGTGCCAAACCGCCGCTGGGACATCTTCATTGACTCCGACATCTTTGAAGAAGTCGGCCGGATCTACGGCTACGACAACATCAAGTCCACCCACCCGGCGACCGGTGAACTTATTGGCGGCTATGCGGCTGATGAAGTCAAGGTCCGTCACCTGCGCCAATTGCTGGAAGGGCAGGGGCTCAGTGAAACGATCAACTACTCCCTGACTTCTGAAGAACTGGCTACGACTTTTGTCAAAAAGGCCCTGGCTCCAGTCAAGGTCAACTGGCCGCTGAACTCAGCCAGAACCACCATGCGGCAAAACTTGATTTGCGGCCTGCTCGACACGGTTGCTTACAACTTCGCCCGCAAGCAAACTGAACTCCAGCTCTTTGAAAACGGCCGCGTCTACGACATGGAAGGCGGAGACTACCACGAACATGAACACCTGGCAGCCGCTTACGTCGGCTTAGCTGGTGAAAGCAACTGGCAGCACAAGGACGAAGTCGTTGACTTCTACTACGTCAAGGGGCAACTGGAAGACGTATTTGAAATGATCGGGGTCAAGGACGTGGAATACCGGGCTGAAGCAATCAAGGGGATGCACCCGACCAGAACGGCTGGCATCTACGTAAATGATGAATATATTGGTCTGATCGGCCAAATTTCCCCAGTTTTGACCATGACTGACAAGAACTTCGCCGGCAAGGAAATCTACGTTTACGAACTGAACCTGGATGCCCTGCTGCCGCTGATGGCTAAGGGGGTCAAGTCCAAGCCGGCTCCGAAGTACCCAGCCGTGCAGCGGGACCTGTCAATTTTGGTTGACGAAGATGTCACTAATGCCCAAGTTGAAAGCTGCATTAAGGAAAACGTCGGCAAGTACCTGGTTAGCGTTGAAGTCATCGACGTCTACCAAGGGGCCCACCTGGCTGCCGGCAAGAAGAGCCTGGCTTACCGCCTGACCTTCTTGAATGAGGCAGAAACCTTGACCGACGTGGTTGTCACTAAGGCAATTGACAATGTGCAAGCCGCTTTGGAAGAAAAATTAGAGGCGAACATTCGTTAATGGTTGACTTTCCCGGAATTAAATTCTAATATTTAACATTGCATAATGCGTTAAATAAAGGAGAATCAAAATGCCTGAAAAAATCTATGAAATGACTGCCGAAGGCAAGAAGCAGCTGGAAGAAGAACTGCAGAACCTGAAGTTTGTCAAGCGGCCGCAAATCGTTGAACGTTTGAAGATTGCCCGTTCATACGGGGACTTGTCTGAAAACTCAGAATACGACGCCGCTAAAGATGAGCAAATGCGGCTGGAAGAAAGGATCGATGCCGTCAGCGAACAATTGAAGTATGCTGTCATTGTCGACACTGATGCCGTTGACCCCGACGAAGTAAGTATCGGCAAGACCGTTACGGTTACTGAAGTCGGCGAAGACGAACCGGAAACTTACGAAATCGTGGGGAGCAGCCAGTCTGACCCATTCCACGGCAAGATTTCCAACGAATCTCCGATCGGCAAGGCCCTGCTTGGCCACAAGAAGGGTGAAACGGTCAAGATCAACGTTGACTCAGCCAACGTCAGCTACGATGTCGTAATCAACGACGTTAAGACGACCGACTAAAAAGGCGCTGTCTACCCGGACAGCACCTTTTTTTGCGCTCTATTTTCTACTCTAAGTCAAGTGTTATCAACGATTTTAGGCAATTTTATTTTGAAATAAGAGCTCGATCGGGAAATGACTCCTGAAGGATCAAGTCAAATATCTGATTTAGGGCATGATAAATACAGCCACCTTCTGTAATTTCAAAAAAGAGGCTGTTATAATATCTATTGGATCAATTTTTATGACAAAAGTCTTTGGTTATGTTTGGCTACGTCATAGCTATACAATTGATCATTCGTAATTAAAGCGAAGATCGTCCGTAATAATTTATGGATCGATGCGATAGCGGCCTTCTTGTGACTTGCAGTCTCAGAAGACCGTTTTCGTTTCTCGTAATAATCCGCAATATGACAAGGGTTTCCAGCTTTCTTAGCCGACTGAATTTGGTTTATGGCCAAGTACAGCACCTTTCTGCCAATAGCTGTCCCACGCTTTGAAATTGACAGGTGGGCCGTGAGGTTGTCAGATTCATAAACTTGAGGATCAACACCAACGAAGGCATTTAATTGGCTAGGGTTGTTAAAACGTCTGATATCCCCAAGCTCACTAATGATTCTTAGAGCAGTGTTTTCGACGATGCCTGGAATGCTTGTGAGGATCTCCAGATCCCGTTTAGGAGCCAGCTTTGCCATCTCCTGTAAAGCAGTCTGGCACTCTTCTTCAGCGCTCAGAATGTTGTTAATTGCCATTTTGAGGCCACGAATATGAGCACTGTTCTTTTTGACAGCTGGGCATGCGACTTTAGCCAAACGAATAAGGCTTTGCGTTATGTCATTAGCGCGCTTTTTACCAATACCGGTTAAGCCCTTTAAGAAGTCGATGATATCGGCTTCTTTTGTTTCTAGTACGATATCTGGGTGTGGGAATCTGAGGACAATACTCCAGTAGTTTTTCCCTCTCGGATTAACCATTAAGTGCTCAATCTCTGGGAAAGTGAGCTGAATGGCTTTGTGCAGTCTATTCTTGTTGGTTATCAGATCGTGCGAAGCCTGCTCATAGATACGGTTATTGGCCATCAATTCTTGATATTCTTTGCTTTGAACGTAGGCCAGCCGTTGCGGGTGCTCAGACTGCAGCTTGGCAAGATACAAGGCATCAAGCTTATCGGTCTTGTTCTGGTGCAGGTCATCCTTTGTCTTTCTTTTGGCTTCCAGCGGGTTCATCATGACATAGCGCAATTCGTGCATGTCCAAGAACGCTTGGAGTCTTCTGGAGTAGACGCCAGTTGCTTCAAAGATAATTTGCGGGTTGGTAACCTGTTTAAGGTCATCTAGCAGCTGATTGAAGCCTACCATATCGTTAGAGATGGCATAGTCATTAACTTTTTGGCCATTGACCATAATGCATACGTTAGACTTCCAGCTGCTAACATCAATACCGAAAACAGTTTTCAATAAATCCATAAGAATAAACCTCCGCTTTACTCGGAGATGAGCTGCCTTCACCCAATTCAATTAGATCTAATTTTCTCAACAGGACTTTAACAGCCAACATACTTAGACGAGATTCTCAATTGAATGGTGAAGCTGCCCGTTTTACTTACGACATCGTGTGTCCAAAGAGCTCACGGCATTGGCTTCATCTCCACTTTACATAGTAAAAGAAAAAGTGTTGAACGACTACTCCGTCGAGTAATCATCCAACACTAGGTTAGTATGTTTTACTGTTTAAATTCTCTGTTTCTTTTTCAAAAGCAGGTAGACAGCCAAAGTTGCCAAGCTGATCAAGCTGCCGGCAATCAGGCTGACCGGCAAATAGACCAGGGTCAGCTGGTGCTTGCCCCCCTTTAAGTTGAAGGCCAGGAGGCTGGCAGCGTATTTGCTGGTCTTGACCCGTTTGCCGTTGTCATAGACCAGCCAGTTCTTGGAATATGGAATAGTCGTGATCCAGAGCTTCTTTTGGCTCTTAAAAGTCTGGCTGGAAATTTGCAAGCCAGTCTGCTTTAACTTAAGTTCCGGCGCTTTCAGCTGCTTGATCCCGGCCTTGAAGGCGGAATTGTTAAAGTGCCAGAAGATAAGGTCAGTTAAGTCCAGGGTCGAATTGGTCAAGTTAAAAGTGACCTTGATCTTGGACTTTTTATTTTGGCTGGCGATGTCGACCAGGCGGATCTGCCCGTCCCGGCTCTCGTAGTTGTAGAAGATGTCGTTGACGCTTAAGCTGGCGGTCTTGAAGTCAAAGCCGTCCGGGAGCTGCAGATAGTAGGAGTCATTGCTCTTTGGCGTCAAGCTGAAGGTGACGGAAGCCGGCTTGGCAGAGTTGGCCTTTTTAAAGACCAGGGGATTGGACTGGTTCACTTTCAAGTTGGTCAGCTTGATCTCGCTTTTGACCTTCTTGAAAAGCTGGCCGGACAAGCCCAGGCTTTCCCAGAGCTTTTGCTGGTTGTGAACCGGGTCATTATCCAGGAACTTGACCTTTTTCTGCCCGCTCTGGCTGGCAAAAATCAAAGGCAGGGCCTGCTTGTTTTTTAAAATGCTGATCTGCTTGAACTGCTTTATTGGATAATAGCTGCTCAAATCAGCCCGGTGGTTCAAGTTGTCATAAGGCATCCGCTGGGCGGCTGAAACGCCGTCATAAGAATAATTCGGCTCCAGGTAGTACTTGACTCCCAGGAAGGCGTCAGTCAAAAGCGTCCCGCCCTGGTTGGTGTAAGAGTTGCTGTTGTGGACGTAGCCTAAGCGGCTGAGCAGGTTGGAAGTGCTGGAATTGCTGATGGAGTTAAAGGTCGTGATTCCGTAATAGTTGCCAGTGAAGGGGTCATCGTCTGACCGGCTGAAGCTCTTCTCCGTCCGGTAGAGGCTGGAGTCGGTCTTGGCCAGGTAGCTGGTCGCCTGGTTGACGTTGGCTTCAAACTTGGCATAGTTCTTGTTTTCCTGGTAGGAAATCGCGTTTAAGGAAAAAATCAAGTTGACCGTGACTTCCGAAACGACCAAAAGCAGGGCGTAGTGGCCGGCTAAATAGTGCTGGCCGTAAATAAAGAGAATGAAGAGCAGGCTGGCCAAAAGGAAGAGGCCGGTCGCGACTTGTCCGTCTTGCCGGATAAATTCCAGCTTGTCCGGGTTGATAGCCAGGTAAATGGAGACGCTGGCTCCCAAAAGGGCGGCCAGGATCTTCTGCTGGAGATTGAAGCCGGGTTCCCTGTCCATGTTTTCCAGGGCCAGGTTCAAGGCATAGAAGGAGACCAGGAAGCTGAACCGGGCCGGGTACCAGACCGGGAACTGGCCCAAGTGCCAGATCAAAACCAGGGGGGTAAAGGACAAAGACAAGACCAGGAAGGCCAAAAGCAGACCCCGGGCCAGTTTTTCTCGCTTGCTGAACTGGGAATTAAAGATGAAGAGCAGGGCCAAGAGGGCAAAGCAGGAGCTGATGAAGATGTTGGGCAGGCCGTCCGACATTTCATGGAAGCTGTAGGCCCCGTCGATAAATTTAGCGATTAGCTGGTAGGGCGGAAACTGGAAGTTCAGCTTCCAGCTGATGTCGGCATCAGTTTTCCCAGCTAAAAGTTCTAGAAAAGTCGGCCAGAGGTTGACCCCGGCCAGGCAGCTGCCAAAGAAGCTGCCCTTGAAGTAGGCCCAAAAACGCTTCTTTGGCTCCCTGTTCGTGGCCAGGCCCACTAGCAAATAGAGCAGGCCAAAGAGCAGGGTCATGTAGCCGGTATAGAAGTTGGTCAGCCAGAGCAGGAAGGTAATTAGGACCAGGTGATTTTTCTCCCCGGATAAAAGGCGGTCAATAGCTTCCTGCAGCCAGGGTAAAAGGACCAGGCTGTCCAGCCACATCAAGTTCAAATTGTTGGCAACCACAAAGCCGCAGAGGGCAAAGGCCAAGCTGGCGGCCAGAACGTATTCCTTAGCCAGCTGGTACTTCTTTCCCCAGACCAGGTAGGTGGACAGGCCGATAGCTCCGATCTTGCAGGAGATGACCAAAAGGATCCCCTGGGGCAGGAACTTCTGCGGGAAAAAGAGCAGGAGCAGGTTAAAGGGACTGAGCAGGTAGTAGCTGTCCGTCCCCAGCATGGAGCCGCCCAGGCCGCTGGCAAAACTGTAAATCAACTTGCTTGGGTCCTTAAAGAGATTTTGCTGGTAGTAGGCCAGAAAGTCAACGTACTGCTGGCCCAGGTCGACGGTCAGAATATTGCCCTTCTTGCTGAGGAAGTAACCGGCGAAAATCAAGGCCGGCAGGGCGAAGGCCAGGCAGGCATAAAGCTGCTTAAGGCCGAATTTTTGAAAAAAACGTTTTATTTTGGACATGTACATTAAGAATTGGCTAACTCCTCTTCTAAATGATAGAATTGCGCAGGTCTTTTTGCTAAAATTACTTGTTAGTGAGGATGGTTTTATCATGAGTTATTTTAGAAAGAATAGCGGAACTGGCAACAGTAGTCAAACCGCAAACACCCCTCTCAGAATGAAGATTCTGGTCGGGGTCATCTTAATTTTGTTCGCGGCCTTAATCGGCCAATTAGCATACTTGCAGCTCTTCTACGGTTCGCGCTTTTCCGCGGAGGTTAACGCCACCGACGAAAACACCATGACCAAGTCTGTCCCCCGGGGAGTCATGTACGACTCCCAGGGCCGGGTCCTGGTCGGCAACAAGGCTGAGAACGCGATTACTTACATGCGCAGCCTGTCAACGACTTCCAAAGAGATGTACAAGGTTGCTAATACCCTTAGTAATTATATAAAAATTACCGACGAAAAGCCGACAAAAAGACAAATTGCCGATTATTACCTGGCTGACAGCAGCCGGGCCAAGAAAGTCCTGGCTGCCTTGCCCAAGTCCCAGAAGAAGTCCAGCCTGTCGACTTCAGAAATCAACGACAATGAAGTGGCCTACGTCGAAAACACCCTTAAGCCGTCTTTAACCAGCCAGGAAAAGACGGCCGCCCTCTTGTATAACATGATGTCAGGGGCCACAACCTTGTCGACGATCAACTTAAAGAGTAGCGGCCTCAGCGACAAGGAAATCGCCCAGGTCGGCGAGCACCTGTCTTCCATGCCGGGGGTTGGGATCGGGACTGACTGGAACCGCTACTACCCGAACGGGTCTTCAATCAAGAGTATCATCGGGTCAGTTTCCACGACCAAGACTGGTTTGCCGAGGGACAACCTGCAATACTACCTGGTCAATGGCTATTCCAGAAACGACCGGGTTGGGATTTCCTACCTGGAAAAGGAATACGAGGCCCTCTTGAAGGGGACCAAAGCCAGCTACAAGGTCACCAGCAACTCCAGAAACGAAATCACCAAGACCAAGCAGGTTTACAAGGGCCAGTCCGGGGCCAGCCTGAAATTGACGATTGACGCCAAGTACCAAGCAGCCGTAACCAAGGCCCTCAAGCAGCAGTTTAACTCTGCCTTGAGGGCCGGGGCGGCCAGCCTGTCCAGCGGGGCTTACGCGATCGCCATGAACCCGAATACCGGGGCGATCCTGGCTATGTCCGGGATCAGCCATGACCCATCAACGGGCAAGATCACGGACAACGCCCTGGGCAACATCAACCAGTCCTTCGTTATGGGGTCTGTTGTCAAGGGGGCCCAGGTGGCCGGGGGCTTGATCAATAAGGTCATCACCCCAACCAACAACACCCTGCCGGATACGGCCATCTACCTGCCTGGTACTCCGGTCAAGAAGTCTGTTTACCCGACCGGGACTTTCAGCTCCTTGACGGCGGCCAGCGCCCTGGAAGTATCTTCCAACATCTACATGATGCAGTTGACCCTGCGCTGGGTGAAGGCCAGTTATGTGGCCAAGCAGTACATTCACATGCCGGATACGGCCTTTGAGACCTTGAGAAACAACTTTGCCATGTTTGGTTTGGGGCAAAAGACCGGGATCGACCTGCCAGGTGAAAGCTCCGGTATCCAAGGGGCATCAACTGACTCCAACGGGATCATCCTGTCCGGGTCAGTCCTCGACGAATCCTACGGGAACTATGATGCTTATACCCCAATCCAGCTGGTTCAGTATATTTCAACGATTGCCAACGGGGGCTACCGGATGCAGCCATACGTTGTCCAGTCTATCGGCAGAACCAGCAGCGACGGCAAGCACTTCTATACTTACTATAACAAGAAGCCGACTGTCCAGTTCAAGATCCCTTGGACAGCGGATGAGCTGGCTGTCATCAAGCAGGGGCTCTACCAGGTCGTTCACGGGTCCAACGCTTGGGGGACAGCGCATGCCTTGAAGAATGTCAAGCCGTCGATCTCCGCTAAAACCGGTACGGCCCAGACATTCTACTACAACACTAAGACCAAGAAGTCGACTGATAAGGAACTGATTAACGAAACCATGGTCGGCTGGGCTTCGTCTAACCACCCGCAGATTGCTTTCGCGGTTGTTTTTGTCGGCATCGAGCCGAATAAGGAAGGCAACTACAACAAGAACATGGCCAAGTCGATGGTGACGACTTACTACAATATGTACAAGGGAAAGTTTTCAAGCACAAATTAATAGTTAATTTGGCAAGATAACTTGCTCTTTGCCCTTGGAAATGTTATGATTGTACAGTCAGATATTAATTGTAGGTGGTGAAAATAATGGCAGACAACATCATTTTAGAATGCACCGAATGTGGCGACAGAAGTTACTTATCTAAGAAGAACAAGCGTAAGCATCCGGAACGTTTGACCTTGAAGAAGTATTGCCCAGTTGAAAGACAGGTAACTCTTCACCGCGAGACTAAGTAATAAAAGACAGCAGGTCGAAAGGCCTGCTTTTTTATTTTGCAGGAAGTGAGGGCGTGACTGCTTTGATGGACAAGAAGACTTTCCGCTCCTGGCAAAGGCAGCGGCTGGCGGATTTCGCCAAGACTCCGGCTAAAAAAAGGCAAGACCAGGAATTGACTTCCCTGGCCCTGCAGCATCCCCTGGTCCAGGAGGCGAAAAAAATTGGCCTGACCCTACCCATGCTGCTGGAAGTGGACATAAATGGCTTGATTAAAGAGCTGCGGGGAGAGGGTAAGGAGCTCTATCTGGCTAAGTGCCATCCCGGCTGGCAGCTGGACTTTTTAAAATGGGACGAAGGCGCTCCCTTAATGCAGACCAAGTTCGGGGTCTGGGAGCTGGCGGAAGAAAAAGAAGCTGATAACGCCTTGGACCTGCTTTTTGTTCCCGGCCTGGCCTTCAGTCCGGCGGGCAAGAGCCGGATTGGTTTTGGCGGGGGCTACTACGACCGCTTTTTGGCCCAAAATTCCGTCCAGACCCTGGCCCTGGTCAACTCAGCCATGTACTTTAAGACTCCGGTCTGGCCAATGGAAGACCATGACCAGGCCATGGATGATTTGATTATTGTAAAGGAGGCCGGTGATGAATAATCTGCGGCGTAATTATATGACAACCGCGCTGGTTGTGGTCCTCTTTGCCGTTTTTCTGGTGGAAACCTTTATGGGCGGTTCTGAGAGCACTTCTGTTTTGCTGAAAATGGGGGCTATGTTCAACCCGGCCGTGGTTATGGAAGGACAGTGGTGGCGCCTGTTTACCGCCCAGTTCCTCCATATCGGGATCATGCACATCGCTTCCAACGCGATTATGATCTACTATATCGGCCAGTACGCTGAGCCGGTTTTTGGCCACTGGCGCTTTTTGCTGATCTACCTGCTGTCAGGAGTGGGCGGCAGTCTTTTAACCTTGGCTTTTGGCAATGATCAGGCCATCAGTGCCGGGGCCTCAACTGCCCTCTTTGGCCTCTTTGGGGCCATGATCTGCGCCGGCTTTAAGGATAAAGACAATACCCTTTTGTCCTTCCTGGGCCGGCAGGCTTTGGCCTTAGCGGTCATCAACCTGGTCCTGGACGTCTTCATGCCTGACGTGGATATTCTGGGCCACTTGGGCGGTTTGATCACCGGGGCCTTGCTGGCGGTAATCCTGGGTGACGCGACCTATAAAGGCTACGGCAAGGGCGGCCGGCTATTGGCCGCGGCTGGCTTGATTGTCTATGTGGTTTTGATTTTGCGTTTAGGAATGGTAGTGACGGTATAATGACTGTTTTGAAAAATCTTTACGATGTCCAGCAGCTTTTGAAAAAATACGGCATCCTGGTCCACTTGGGCAAGCGGAAGTGGGACATCGAATTAATGGCGATTGAATTAGACAATTTGTATAAGGCAGGCCTCTTGGAGAAAAAAATCTATTTAAACGCGAAACTGGTCTTAAAGCATGAGCACGAATACGAAGAACGGCTTGAGCGGGAAAAAAGGCTGGACTAGCTAGCCCCAGGCTGAATTTAGCGTTATTATGAGATAAGACTTGCAAGAAGGAGCTTTTTTACATGACCAATTTTTTAATCGTTCTTGACGTCATCTTGGGCGTCATCCTGCTGGGCTTCCTGGGCTTCTGGGCCTACAACCGGATCCAGGCCAAGCGCCTGGGCGGGGAGCTGACCAACGAAGAATTCAAGGCCGGGATGCGGAAGGCGCAGATCATCGACGTCCGCGAAGCCAATGAGTTCAAGCATGAACATATTGATGGGGCAAGAAACATCCCATATACCATGTTCAAGTACCAATACACCGAACTGCGGCCAGACCTGCCGGTCTACCTCTACTCGGACTCTTTGACCATGACCATGCGCTGTGCCAGCATCCTGCGCAAGCACAATTTTGCCAAGGTCTTTTACCTCAAGGACGGCTTCTCCCAATGGGACGGCCGCAAGAAGGCAGCCAAGAACTAAGCTGAAAGCTTGCTGAGAAAATTTCTCAAGCAGGCTTTTTTGGTTTATGATGATAGAAGAGAAAATTGCAGGAGGATTTTATGCAGAAAGTAGTGGCCATAGTCGGGCCGACCGCCGTGGGCAAGACCAGCCTGGCTATCGAGATCGCCAAGAAACTGGACGGGGAGATCGTCTCCGGGGACTCCATGCAGATCTACAAAGAAGTAGCCATTGGCACGGCCAAGGCCAGCCGGGAAGAGCAGGCAGAAGTCAAGCACTACCTGGTAGATGCCCACTCGGTCTTTGAGGATTTTTCCGTAAAAAATTTCGTTGATGAGGCCCGGTCCGCCATCGGAGAGATCGCGGGCAAGGGCAAGCTGGCGATTATCGCAGGCGGAACTGGCTTTTACGTCAATGCCCTTTTAAATGACATGCAGCTGGGGGACAAGGAAGAAGAAGCAGCCAGCGTGGATCCGGAATGGGAAGACTTTTTAGCAGCTAACGGCCCCCAGGCCTTGTGGGAGGAATTAAACAAGAAAGACCCGGAAGCTACTAAGAAGATCCCGGTGGCCAACAGCCGAAGAAGCCTTAGGGCCCTCAGCGTGATCAGCCGGACGGGCGGGCTTTTTTCCAAGCAGCAGGCAGAAATTAAGCCCCGCTATGACTACTTGATCATCGGCTTAAACAGTGACCGGGAGGCCATCTACCAGCGGATCAACCAGAGAGTGGACTTGATGATGGAGGCCGGGCTGTTAGAAGAGGCACGCTTTGTCTACGAGCACCGGGCAGGTGAGCACCAGGTCCTGCAGGCTATCGGCTATAAGGAATTTTTCCCTTATTTTGCAGGAGAGGCCAGCTTGGAAACCTGCGTGACGGCCCTTAAGACGGCCTCAAGGCGGTATGCCAAGCGGCAGCTGACTTACTTTAGGAATAAATTGCCGGTTGAGTGGTATGATCCCTTGACGGATCCCAACTGTGCTAACCGGATTGCTGTCAGAATAGAAGAATGGATGAAGTAAGAAAAATGAGAAAATTACCAGAAGAATTAAAGGCAATCCTGGCTGAAGTTGACCAGAAAATTGCCCCCCCGCCTGCGGGAGATTGACGACCAGGTGGTCTATAACCAGGGAAAGGTCCTCAAGGCCTTTGTCGACCACCAGGTGGCGGAAGCTGACCTCAAGGGGACCAACGGCTACGGGGACAATGACATCGGCCGAGAAAAGCTGGAAGCCATCTATGCCCAGGTTTTCCAGACTGAAGACGCCCTGGTCCGGCCCCAGTTCGTCTCCGGTACCCACACCCTGGCCGTGGCGTTAGACGGCAACCTTTTGCCAGGTGAAACTTTGACCTATCTGACCGGGATGCCTTATGACACCATGCAGCAGGTGATCGGCCTGGCCCCGAAGAAGCGGGGGACATTGATCCAGAAGGGGATCAACTTCTCCTACGTGCCTTTAAACGAAGAAGGCGGGGTTGACTACGAAGAAGCGGAAAAGGTTCTCAAGCGCGACCAGCCCCATATCGTGGTCATCCAGCGGTCTAGGGGCTATGACACCCGGCAGAGCTACACGGTTGACCAGATCAAGGAAATGACTGCTTTTATTAAAAAGGTCAGCCCAGAAAGCTTGGTTTTCGTCGACAACTGCTATGGGGAATTTTCTGAAAAGCATGAGCCGACTGAATACGGGGTCGACTTTATGGCCGGCTCCTTGATCAAGAACGCCGGCGGCGGGATCGCCCAGACTGGCGGCTACATCGTCGGCAAAGGGGAACTGGTCGAAAACGCGGCTATCCGCTTGACGGCTCCGGGGATCGGCAAGGAAGAAGGGGCCACCTTGACCAACATGCACGAGTTTTATGAAGGCTTCTTCCTGGCTCCGCACACAACCGGTGAAGCCATCAAGGGGATGATCTTCTCAGCAGCTCTTTTGGAAAAAATGGGCTGTGAAGTCACGCCAAAATGGCATGAACCGCGAACCGACCTCATTCAGACGATCATCTTCAATGATCCGGAAAAGATGATCAATTTTACTAAAGAAGTGCAGAAAAATTCGCCAATTGACTCCTTCGTTGAGCCAATTCCAAGCGATATGCCAGGTTACGAAGATAAGGTTATCATGGCCGCCGGCAATTTCGTCTCTGGTTCAACCATGGAATTCTCAGCAGATGGCCCGATCCGGCCGCCTTACGCCCTCTACATGCAAGGTGGTCTAACTTATGCTCACGATAGAATAGCAGTTACAAATGCCGTAAATCATTTGTTTTTTAAGGAAAATGGCTAAAAGTCCTTTTTTATTAAAAAGGTCTTTAGACCAATTTGACCTCACGCAGTTAGAGTGGTATCTTTAAAGCATCGATTAGCATAGAGCCAATTGAGTAGTTGATCGTAAATTTATTCTTGATTTTTAAAGGTGAGAACATGAGCAAGGTAATTACTGAAGAAGAAATCCGCAAAGATGTAGAAGAGAAGAACGTTCGCTTTTTGCGTTTGGCCTTCACTGACATTAACGGTACGCTGAAGAACTTGGAAGTTCCTGTCAGCCAATTGGACGACGTCTTGGGCAACCAAACCCGTTTTGACGGTTCATCAATCGACGGCTTCGTTCGTCTGGAAGAAAGTGACATGGTTCTGTACCCAGACCTGGCAACTTGGTTAGTTCTGCCATGGACGACTGTTGAAGAAGGCACGATCGGTCGCCTGGTTTGCTCAGTTCACAACGTAGACGGCACTCCATTTGAAGGTGACCCACGCAACAACTTGAAGAAGGTTATTGCGGAAATGGAAGAAATGGGCTTCTCCGACTTTGAAATCGGCTTTGAAGCTGAATTCTTCCTCTTCAAGGAAGGCAAGAACGGGGAAGAAACCACCAAGGTTTCCGACCACAGCTCATACTTCGACATGGCTTCTGAAGACGAAGGCGCCAAGTGCCGCCGGGAAATCGTGGAAACTTTGGAAAAGCTGGGCTTCCGCGTAGAAGCTGCCCACCACGAAGTCGGCGATGGCCAGCAGGAAATCGACTTCCGCTTCGACAATGCCTTAGCAACTGCTGACAAGTTGCAAACCTTCAAGATGGTTGTCAAGACTATCGCCCGCAAGTACCACCTGCACGCAAGCTTCATGGCTAAGCCAGTTGAAGGTTTGGCCGGCAACGGGATGCACACCAACATGTCCCTCCTCAAGGACGGCAAGAACGCCTTCTACGACAAGGATGGCCAATACCACCTGTCAACTACTGCCTTGACCTTCTTGAACGGGATTTTGGAACACGCCCGCGCTATTACCTGCGTGGCTAACCCAACGGTCAACTCCTACAAGCGGCTGATCCCAGGCTTTGAAGCCCCAGTTTACATCTCATGGGCTAGCCGGAACCGGTCACCAATGGTCCGGATTCCTAACGCCAACGAAGTCGGCACTCGTTTGGAAATGCGGTCAACTGACCCAACTGCTAACCCATACTTGCTTTTGTCAGCCTGCTTGAAGGCTGGCTTGACCGGGATCAAGGAAGGCAAGCTGCCAATGGCACCTGTAACTTCCAACCTGTTTGAAATGACTGATGACGAACGCAAGGAACTGGGCATCAAGCCATTGCCATCAACCCTGCACAATGCTATCAAGGCCTTCAAGGAAGACGAAGTCGTCAAGTCTGCCTTCAGCGAACACATCATTGACAGCTTCCTGGAATTGAAGGAAACTGAATGGGCTCTGTACACCCAATCAGTTTCAGAATGGGAAGTAAAGCGCTACTTCAACTACTAAAGTTCAGAATACGATATTTATCATTGACTAATCAGAAAGTCTGCCTTTTGGGCAGGCTTTTTTCTTATGAAGAAATCAGACGTAATTATCTTAATCAAGCTGGCGCTTGCTAGCGCTTTACTGCTGGATAATCGAAAAAAGGCAAAGAGATTTTTGCCAGCCTTAGCGCAGAGGGGAAAAATATGGTAAAATCTAATTTGTTTTTAAGCAAAAATCATTATTATTGATTGAGACTAAAGAAGGTTTTAGAGTGAGCAGCAAGAGCGCAAGTGTTTCCCCGGCTAAAGCGGGGCGGATGGAGAAGGAAAAGGGCAAGTCGATTTATTCCAAAGACGTCATCTTGGTCATGACCGCCTCCTTCCTGTTTTTGTTCGGGACCATGTTCAATAACCCATTGATCAACGGCTATGCTGAAAGCCTGGGGGCTAGCAGCGTTTTAGCCGGGGTGATCGTGGGGATTATGAGCTTCGCGGCCATGTTTCTCCGGCCAATCGCCGGCAACTTGACTGACAAGTTCTCCAAGTACCAGCTGTCTTTTATCGGCGGGGTGCTGATCCTTATCGGGATCGTGGGCTATATTGTTTCGCCTAACGGGGAGCTCTTGCTCTTGTTTAGAATCATCAACGGGACTGGTTTTGTCCTTTGCACGGTCTGCATGACCACCTGGATCGCCTTCCTGGTTCCCCGCCAGCACGTCGGGTCGGCCATGGGTTTGTACGGGCTGATGAATGCTTTGGCCATGTCCATTGCCCCGGCTATTTCCATCAACCTTTATAAGGTGATTGGCTACCGGAAAACTATGATGCTGCCAGCCGCGGCAACTTTGATCATGATCATCATCATCCAGTTCGTCGGCAACCGGGCTGTTCCTAGTCCCCGGCAAAAAGAAAAGAAGCAGTTCAAGATGATCTCCGTCAACGCTTTGCCAGTAGCACTTTTGACGACCTGTTTCGGGATTCCATACTTCGTCACCCAGGCCGACATCGTGACTTACGTGGCCAAGATGCACATGCCAGTGGCGGTAGGGAGCTACTTCTTCATCTACGCCATCGTCTTGCTCTTGATCCGGACCTTCCTCAAGAACTACTTTGACACGGTCCGCTTCGGGGTCTGGTTCTGGCTGAGCCTGGTGGCTACGGCCATTTACCTGGTCCTTTTGGCCTACATGAGCAGCAACTGGATGATGGCCCTGGGGGCGGCCGGGATGGCGGTCGGCTATGGCTTGATCTACTCCGTCCTGCAGTCAACGGCCCTGCTTTTGTCACCGGCCAATGAACAGGGCCTGGGCAGCTCCACCTTTTACCTGGGTCTGGACATCGCCATGGCCTTTGGGCCGATGCTGGCCGGGGTTGTGGCCAAGGCTCTGCCGGGCCGCTGGTTCTACCTGGTTCAGCTGATCGTGGTACCTTTGGCCTTGATCGTTTACCTGATTTGGCGCAAGCGCCTGAACGGGGCAATTGATAATCACTAAAATCAAAAAAATAAGCCAGCCGCCAGGATGGTTTTTCTTTTGCCTCCCAATTAGCTATAATGAATGAAAGCGTAAATTTTTTGGAAGGAATAAAACAATAATGGAAATCGAGAAATTGAAGGCAGACTACATCAATTGGCTGGCGGGACAGACAGTTTTTAAGCCTTGGTCAGACACGGTTTTCCAGGTGGAAAACGAACTGGTTGATGCTTACGGCCGCAAGCCTTTTGTCCTGGTCGAAAAAAACGGGGACCAGTACACGGTAACTGATGACGGCTACCTCATGTTCAAGTACAACCCATTGGAAGAAAACGAGGATTTGAACGAGTACGCGGCCGGGATGATTATGGCCGCTGGTTTTGACTTTGATGAAGACCATGCCGTGATTGAGCAGACAATCAGTGAAGAAAGTTTGCCTGGCGCTATCAATGCCTTGATGCAGCTGGAAATCATGATTTCTTTTATTGCTTAAGAAGTAAGGAGGAAGAATATAAAAGTATGGATTCTTTAGATGAAACCGGCAAGCGGAAATATATTTCCTGGCCGGTGATCGCTCTGATGGACTTCGTGACCGTGATTGGTTTCGATGACATCATCTACAATTTTCAAAACCAGGGTCTGGCTGTGGTCAGCGACTGGGTTTTGCTCTTGGTCTTGTTCGTCATTCCTTATGAAATGATGGTCGGTCACCTGGGCAGCGTTTTTGCCAAAGAAGGGGGCGGTTTGTCCTCCTGGATCCGGCATACCTCTGGCGACAAGATGGGCTACATTACTGCCTGGTGCTACTGGGTGGTTTCTCTGCCTTACCTGGTTGACGTGGCCAACTCAACCGTCATTTCCTTTGCCTGGCTCTTTAAGGGGCGGGCACTGGATGATAATGAAATGTCCAACTGGGTCTTTGCCTTGTTCACGGCTTTGATCTTCGTGGCCTTCATTTTCTTCCAGCACAAATTTGCCAACTCCTTGCAATGGCTGTCCATTATCGGGGGCGGAGCCATGTTTGTAATGACCATTCTTTTTGTCATTATGACCTTTGCCTACCTGGGCGAGGGGCGATCGGTAGCGACCCAGCCCTTCCACTTCAAGAACTTCCTGCCGACTTTTGACATGAAGTTCATGATGTCCCTGGGGCTCTTGATTTTTGCCATGAACGGCAGTGAATTCGTCGCCCCTTATGTCAATGAAATGAAAAATGGTCCCCGGGACTTCCCGAAGGCTATGTACATGCTGGCCGCGATGACGGGCTTCTTGACTATCTTTGGTTCCTTCAGTTTAGGTGTCTTCTTTAATGCCCACAAGCTGCCGGATGACCTCAAGATGAACGGGTCCTACTACGCCTTCCAGGCCATGGGGGACAAGTTTGGGATGGGCAACTTCTTCTTGTATGCCTTCATCATCACTCAAGCCCTCTACATGCTGGCCCAGCTGGCGGTATTGGTTGACGGCGGGGCCCGGATCTTCCTGTCTGACACGGCCAAGCAGTACCTGCCAAAGCAATTGACCAAGGTGGACAAGAACGGCCTGCCAATCAACGGCTACTGGCTGACCACCTTCATTTGCTCAGTTTTGCTCTTCTTGAGCTCAACTTTGCCAACGGTCAACGACATCTTCAACCAGCTTTTGAACTTGAACGGGATCGTATCACCTTACGTGACCGGCCTGCTTTTCTGGGCCTTCATCAAGGTGCGGATGCATGAAGAAGATTATCCGTCAGCTTACGTCTACATTAAGAACCGGAAGTTTGCCATCTTTGTCGGCTGGTGGTGCTTGATCGTGACCCTGACCGGGGCTACCTTCGGGATTGTCCCAATCGATGCTAAATTCGGGACGGCCAAGTGGACCCACATGCTGATTCTTAACATCGTTGAACCTCTCTTCATGATTGCTCTCGGCGTAATTTTGCCGCTCATTGCCAAGTGGCAGAGAAAGCGCGACGGTGAAGAAGGGTAAAAAAATAGATTCAGTTAAAATAATTGACCAAAAGAAAAAGAGAAGCAATTTGCTTCTTTTTGATGTGACCCCCAAAATTGGGACAAATTAATATTAAGCCGTTAAGGTTGTTAAAACATGATTCCGATATTCA